>JAJZCU010000027.1 GCA_021828935.1 Planctomycetota bacterium
CTTCGCGGCCTCCGGCGGCGGCTTCGATCGCCTGACATTGTTGAATCGTCCGCTGGTCATTCCATAATAGTGCCGGGCGCAGCGGCTTGGGCCCTTTACCAAGAAATACGCTGCCGTGCATCTGGCCCGACAGGCCAACGGCGCTGATTTCAGAGGGCCTGAGCTTCGCTTTTTTTAACGCCGCGTGCGTGGCCGTGATGCTTGCCTGCCACCATTCCTCGGGATGCTGTTCCGTCCACCCCGGTCGCGGATTTAACAACGTATGCGGGGCTTCCGCCGTGGCTCGAACGGTTCCGCGCTGGTCCAGCAGCAGCGCCTTTGTGCCCGATGTGCCGATGTCAATGCCGAGAAAAACCATGATGCGTTTCCAATTATTTGGCAATCAGACGAAAGCGTAACGCGGGGGCTGGCGATGTCAACGCCTTGAAAAACATAGAGCAACCGGCCGCTCACGGCGGTTTCTCAGACGTGCCCGGCGCTCCGGCATATACTTTATTGGCGGCGATGAATCGGCGCTGGAAACGAAACGCGAGGTGGTCTCTGGCGCCCTTGGAGCAAATTTCAGAAATGCCTCTTTTTATTGAGCGACCCGCGGTCGCTGCGCCCGGATTTCACATCGGCACGTCCAGTTGGACCAACTTGGCGTGGGGCCACGGCGTCTTACCCGCGGACGTGCCGGCGGGAAGCCGCTTGGCCTACCTTGCGCGGCATTTAAATAGCGTGGAAATCAACAGCACGTTTTACCGCGTGCCCACTCCGCATATGGTGGCGCGATGGGTGGATGCGGTAGGGCCGGATTTTCGGTTTTCTGTGAAGGTTAACCGCGAGATTACCCATGAGCGGCGCCTGCGGGACTGCCGGAAGCCTCTGGATGAATTTGCCGGCGCCGTCTCGGGCTTCGGCCGGAAAGCCGGGGCAATGCTGATTCAACTTCCGCCATCGTTCCGACCCGGCTGGCGCGATTTGGAACGCTTTCTGCATGTGTTTCATACGATTCCCGACGCCGCAATGTGGCGACCGGTGGTGGAGTTGCGCAACCGGGCGTGGCCGGTGGAGGAAACCAAAAACATGCTCGATGAAAATCACTGCGCGTTATGCGTTTCTGACGCGGCGACGTATCCGACCTCCGCGCCCAATTCCCGGGGTCCGGTTTATGTGCGTCGCCACGGTACTGTGGGCATGTATCGCGGCGGCTACAGCCCGGGGCAACTCGCCGCCGACGCCGCCGCGCTGCGCCCATTCGTGAACGCCGGCCGGGATGTATACGTTTATTTTAACAATACGATCGATCATCACGCCTACGCCAACGCGCTGGCGCTGCGCGATCTGACGTCTGCGGTTCACACATAAACGCCGCGTTAACTGGCCCTTTTTTTTGACCGCACAAGCGACGCCCATGAGCTTGTCGAAGCTGTCAAAAGACCCTATCGATCCACGCGGCAGGTCAGGACGGCACAGCGGGCGCCAAGGACCGCTTCCAGACGCGCCCCCAGAACGGCCGATTGCTGATAGGATTCGCAGATGGTAAAGAGCGTTGAACCGCTGCCGGTCATGTGAATTTTTTGGCCGGCAACGGCGGCGGCGTCGCGCGCCAGGGCCGCCAGCCAGGGCGCCAGCGCAAACGCCGGCCCCTGCAAATGGTTGTACAACTTATCATTCAATTCCGGGGCGGGCAACGCGGCCAGCGCCGCGACGTCGGGGGCGGCCTGCTCCGAGGCGCCACGACGGTCGAATTCTTCATAAACCGCACGTGTGGAAATGCCCGCCGGCGGCAGCAGCAATACCGCGTGAAGAGGATGCGAAAACGGCAGCGGCGTAACATGTTCGCCCCGGCCGCGACAAATGGCCGATTTTCCAACCACAAAAAACGGCACATCGCTGCCCAATTTGGCCGCTAAGTCGCACAGCTGTTCAGCGGACCAATGCAATTGCCATATTTCATTGAGTCCTACCAGCACCGCCGCCGCATCGGAACTGCCGCCGCCCAAGCCGCCCCCCGGCGGAATCACTTTATGCAGCGCCACGGTTCCTCGGGCTTCCCGCCCCGCCCGCTCGGCCAGCAGGCATACGGCCCGCCCCACCAGATTTTCGTGTACCTGGGTTGGTATGCCCGTAAAAGGGCCTTGCACCTCCAGCGCCAGCCGAGCGTCCGGGCGTATGAAAATAGTGTCATACCAAGCCAGCGGCACAAACCAGCTTTCCAGCGGATGAAACCCATCCGGCCGAATGGGGAAGACATGCAGCAGGAAATTAAGCTTCGCGGGGGCGTGGATGCGGTACTCGCCCGGACTCGACAGCCGCAAACGGGGGAAGGGCGCGGTTTCAAAATTTTCCGATGGTGGATTCATCGGCGCATTGTGCGGGGCCGGGTGGATTGCCGCAAGCGGGCTTGCTTCGATTGATGCAAATCATCAGGCGTGAAGCGCGTGATGCGGCGGTGCGCGATGGCAAAATTTTGTTCGTGCGGAGCGTTGAAAGATCAGTTACAGTAAAAATTTCAGGTAGGATCACCACCGCGACGCGATGGCTTCATGCAATAAAGTCGTCGGCCGGTTGGTTATTCAACTACTCCAAACGGTTGTACCCGGCGGCGAAAACAAGAATTTGGCGCACGCCAATAAGGCAATTGCAAAAGAAAGGAACGCTTGTATGGAACGACGAGACTTTATCAAGGCGGGTTTGGGCGCGGCGGCGCTGGCGGCAACGGCTTCGTGCGCCATGACGCCATCCGGTAACGCCGCCACTGCCGTTGATATGGCGTCCGCGGGCAGTGAATCGTTGGGCGCGGCGGCGCCGAGCCAGTTGGCCCCCCGGCGATGCGAATTGTTTGATTTTGATTGGCGCTTTCATCCCATGCCCGAAGCAACGCAACTGAAAGACGCCGTCGCCGTCGACCAATGGCATTGGAAAATGGGCACGGCAGACGACGCCGCCGAAATGACCAAGGCCAAGGTCGATACCAGCCACGGCTGGCAGACGGCCGACACCAAAAATCCGCAGATGAACCAGGTCGGTTACGCCTGGTTCCGCACCACGTTGCCCGCCCTGCATCACAGTGGACGCGCTATTTCTTTCACGCACGTAGATGACAACGCAGAGGTCTATCTCAACGGCAAATTGCTTCGTAGCCATCAGGGGTGGGACTCTGCCTTCACCGTGCGCCTTGACCCGGCGTGGCATAACGAGGGTTCCAACGAGTTTACCGTGCGGGTGGATAATACTTCCGGCCCCGGCGGCGTGTACGGGCCGGTGATGCTGGGCGTTCTGCCCGCCCAGGACAATTTTCTCTCGCCGCACCTGGATGTCCGATCCTGGCGTAAAGTGCAATTGCCGCACGATTACATTGTGGAAGGTCACTACAGCCCCAAGGCCAATACCGGCCACGGTTCCCTGCCAACATATCCCGCCTGGTATCACAAAACGTTCACTCTGCCGGCTTCGGACCGTGGCAAAAGCGTATGGTTCTATTTTGAAGGCGTGTACCGGGAAGCCGAAATCTACCTGAACGGCAAACGCGTGGGCTATCACACCGGCGGCTATACGTCATTTCATGTTGACATTACGAAAGAAGCCCATTACGGCGCCGAAAATACGCTGGCCATTCATGTGAATCCCTCTGATTTTGAAGGCTGGTGGTACGAAGGCGGCGGCATCTATCGGCACGTTTGGTTGAATGTGGCCGACACCTTGCATGTCGCGCCCTGGGGCGTCTATGCCTACGCGGATGTTAAGGGCGTGGCGACCGCCCATCCCTCCGCAGCGATTACCATCGAAACCACCGTGGCCAACCTGGGCCAACATGAAGAAGCCTGTGAAGTTATTTCCCATGTGGTGGACCCGTCCGGCCAGGTGGTCGGCCATGCCAGCGGCAAACTGACTGTGCCATCCAATCTGGCGCGCACCGTTGCCGCCGGTAAAGTCAGCGCCAGGCATGCGGACGTTGACAACCCCAGCGGTTTGCATGACGGCGCAAAACTCGTACAGCATGTTTCGCTGGCGGCAGTAAAGCTGTGGTCGTTGGAGGAACGAAATCTCTATAAGGTTATCACGGAAATTAGCCGCGGCGGCAAAGTGGTGGACCGCCATGAACAGACCTTCGGCATCCGCACCATTCGTTTTGACGCCAATGAAGGATTCATGCTTAATGAAAAGCATGTCAAGCTGCAGGGCGTTTGCAATCACCAGGACTTTGCCGGCGTGGGGATCGGCATTCCGGACAGCCTTTTTTATTACCGTATGAAACAATTGCAGGTTAAATTGGGTTGCAACGCCATCCGCTGTTCGCACAACCCCATGGCGCCGGCCATGTACGACGCCTGCGATCATTTGGGCCTGGTGGTAATGGATGAAAATCGGCATCCCGGCAGTTCCGTGGCCACCAAATCATGGGTTGGCCAGCCGTATGAAAATACCTGGCATGTGGAAAATATGGTGCTGCGCGACCGCAACCATCCATCGGTGATTATGTGGTCGATGTGGAACGAGGAATGGGCCATCCAGAATGACGCCTATGGCAGGAAGATGATGGGCGCCCTGATGCAGGCGGTACATAAGCACGATCGCACCCGGCCCGTTTCCTGCGCGGACAATTCCGGAATCACCAAGGCGTGGCTGACGGGCGCGGGCGCATCGGAAAATTTATTGGGCGTGAATTACAATTATCAGGATTATGACTGGCTGCATAAGAAATTTCCCAATAAACCGATCTTCGGCAGCGAAACCGGCAGTAACGTGGAATGCCGCGGCGTTTACCACACCAACGTCGCAAAGGCCCATCAAACCAGTTACATGTCGCCCGAAGGATCATGGCAACCGCTGGCCACTCGCAAATTTGTCGCCGGCGGTTTCTGCTGGACGGGCTTCGATTACCGCGGTGAAACCACGCCCTTTGGCTGGCCGGAAATCAACTCCAATTTTGGTCTGCTGGATATGTGCGGCTTCCCCAAGGATGACGCCTTTTATTACAAATCATGGTGGGACCAGGCGACGCCGCTGGTGCATATTTTCCCCCATTGGAACTGGCCGGGAAAAGAAGGGCATACCATTCCCGTGTGGTGCTTCAGCAACTGCGACCGCGTGGAATTGTTCTTAAATGGAAAAAGCCTGGGGTCGAAAAAAATGCCCCGGTATCGGCATCTACAGTGGGACCACGTAAAATATGAGCCCGGAACGCTGGAAGCCCACGCGTACAAAGGCAATAAGCTCGCGGCAAGGGAGGTTGTTCACACCACCGGAGCTCCGGCGGCGCTGCAGCTCAAGCCATACCGCACGCACCTTTTGGCTGATGGCGAAGACACGGCGCCGATTTTCGTAACGGTAGTGGACGCTGAAGGGCGTATGGTTCCCACGGCCGACAACATGGTGCATTTCGCCGTGCGCGGCGCTGGCGTGAACGCCGGCGTGGGCAATGGCGACCCCAGTTGCCACGAGCCCAACCAAGCGAACTACCGCAGCGCCTTCAGGGGCCTGTGCATGGTGCTGGTGCGCGCGAATAAAACCAGCGGGCCCGTGCACGTAACGGCCCGCGGCCGCGGCCTGAAATCCGCCACGGCAAGCGTCGTGGTACGCCAGCAGCGCGCGGCAACACCAGATGCGGGGGCCGCTGGATAATTTGCCGCCAGACCCGGGGCCGTCGGGCTACCCGCCGGTCTTGTTATAATCGCGCAATAAATAGTCAATTAACTGCACCACCAGGCCCGTCCAGCCGGTCTGATGGCTGGCGCCCAGACCCGCGCCGTCGTCGCCGTTGAAGTATTCGTGGAAGGGCAGCATGTCTTTCCACAGCGGGTTCTGTTGGAATGGCCGCTGCCCACCGAACACGGCCCGGCGCCCTTCTTTGTCCAGCGTATAGATGGAAAGAAGCCGCCGGGCAAGATCTTCGGAGACCTCCAGCAGGTTTTTCGTCTGGCCGCTGCCGCGTGGGTATTCCAGGGTAAGCTGCTGACCGTAAAAACGGTTGTAGGTGCGCAGCGCGGTGATTAAGAGGTAATTCAATGGAAACCAGACCGGCCCGCGCCAATTCGAGTTGCCGCCGAACAACCCGGAGCGCGATTCCGCCGGCTCATAATTAATGGAGTATTCGCGGCCGGACATCATGAAGCGGAACGGATGGTCCAGGTGAAACTTCGACACCGACCGCAGGCCGTGCGGCGAAAGAAATTCGTTCTCATCGGCTACGTACTGCAGCGCCCGGCTGACGCGATTTTGGCTGGCGATGCTTAGCAAACAACGCTGTCCATCTTCCGACCACACGCTGCCGATGCCTCCCACGAGGTCGGTGCGGCGGCGCATGTACCATTCATAACGCCGGCGGAAGGCGGGCAGTTTGTCAAACCAGCCCTTTTCCAAAATCTGCACGGCGAACAGCGGTATCAGGCCCACCAATGATCGCACGCGCAGCGGCGTACTGCCCTGCGCGCCGTGATTGGAATCGGCCAGAGTATCATAATAAAATCCGTCCTGGTCGTCCCACAGCGAAGTGGCCCGTTCGTCGCTGGCGTTGATGGCGGAGGCGATCGCGATAAAATGCTCGAAAAACTTGATGGCCAGATGCTCATAGACCGTGTCCGACTGCGCCAATTCCAACCCGATGGCCATCATGTTCAGGCAGAAAAGGCCCATCCAGCCCGTGGCGTCCGCCTGCTCCAAAAAATGCCCCGCGGGCAACGGCATGCTGCGGTCAAAGATGCTGATGTTGTCCAGCCCCAGAAAGCCGCCTTCGAACACGTTCCGATCCGACCGGTCCTTGCGATTCACCCACCACACAAAATTAATGATCAATTTATGGTACATGCGCTCCAGAAACGCGCGGTCGCCGTGGCCGCCGCGCTGGCGCTTTTCCATGTTGTACACCCGCCAGGTGGCCAGCGCCTGCACCGGCGGATTCACATCGCTGAAGTTCCATTCATACGCAGGCGCCTGCCCGGAAAGATTTTGAAACCGTTCGCTAAGCAACAATTCCAACTGTGATTTTGAAAATTGAATATCAACATAGCCCAGCGTCAGGCAGTGGAACGACCAATCCCACGCGGCAAACCACGGGTATTCCCACTTGTCTGGCATGCTGATGATATTGCTGGATACCAGCCCGCGCCAGTTCCAGTTGCGCCCGGTGAGGCGCTGCCGGGGCGCCGGGAAATCTCCGTCCCCTTCCAGCCACTGGGCCACCGAATAGTGGTAAAATTGTTTGCTCCACAACATGCCCGCCAGCGCCTGGCGCTGCACCATGCGCGTATCAGAGTCGGCCTGCGGCGAAATCAAGTCGGCGTGAAAACTGTCCGCCTCGCTTTGCCGCTGCCGAAACACCGCGTCAAAATCCTTAAATGGCTGTTGCGCGGCCCGATCAGTGAACGCCAGTTGAATGGTCTGCTGACCGCCGGGGGGAAGATTTAATACGTAAACAAAAGCGGCCTTGGTGCCCTGCGGCCGGTTGTGTACCGCCCCCGCGTTTTGATGAATAATATAGTCATGAAATGCGTCCTTCACCGCCGGATGCGTGTTCGTGGCGTTGTAGAGGCGCTGCCGATTGGTCTCATTGAACGTGAAAATGGTTTCCGCGGGCTGCCGGCCGTAAAAATAGCGCGGCTCCAGGCCGTCCTGCCCGGTGGGGGTTTTCTGATAATTTGGGTCCTGCGTTACCACCCCCATGTAGGCCGCGTCGGTGGCCTGCACGGCGCGTATCACCGGCTCGGACGCCGGCGGATTGCTCCAGCTCCAGGTATTGCGAAACCACAATGTGGGCAACACGTGCAGCCGGGCCGGCATTGTGCCGCAGTTCGTGACCCGCACCCGTATAAGCATCTGCTGTTCGTCGGTTTTGGCGTATTCAATGGCAATGTCAAAAAATGCGTTGCGGTCGAAAACGCCCGTATCCAGCAATTCGTATTCCGGCTGGTCGACCGTGCGGTGCCGGTTGATTTCCACAAGCTGCCGATAGGGAAACTCGGCGTGTGGATAGCGGTACACCATTTTCATGTAGGAATGGGATGGTGTGTTGTCCAAATAGTAATAGTATTCCTTGACGTCCTCCCCATGGTTGCCCTCGTGATTATTCAGGCCGAACATGCGCTCTTTTAGAATCGGATCGTGGCCATTCCAAAATGCGAAACCCATGCATAAGAACTGCTGCCAGTCACAGATGCCGCCAATGCCGTCCTCGCTCCAGCGGTAGGTGCGGCTGCGCGCCATGTCGTGTGGAAAATAATCCCAGGCATTGCCGTCAGCGGAATAATCTTCGCGCACCGTTCCCCACGCGCGTTCCGCAAGGTACGGTCCCCACCGTCGCCAGGCATCGGCTTGGGCGGGATCCTGCATGCGTTGTGCTTCTGGATTCATAACAATAGTCCTCCACGGGTCAGCCGATCGGGCAGTTCCAAACCGCGCCACCCTTTTGCATGGTAAATGCCAAGACCCAGGTTGTCATCCCCGCGGGAATAGTTTTTATCGGCCCCATCAAATGTACCACGACGGCGCCGGCGCCTCCGGGCGCAGCGGCTATGCCATGGGCCACTTTTTGGCGGCCCGCAAAGGCCGCCGCCGGCGCGTGTAGCAACCGCCCGTCAACGCTATAATGCTTCACGTCTGTTTCTCGTAAGCGTTGAGATCCCATATTATGGCCACAAAACGTGATTACTATGCCGTTCTGGGCGTGAGCAAAAGCGCGTCGGCAGACGACATTAAGAAGGCGTACCGCAAGCTGGCGCGAAGATTTCATCCCGATGTAAACCGCAATGACCCCAGTGCTGAGGGAAAATTTAAAGAAGTCCAGGAAGCGTATGACGTCTTGGGCGATGAAAAGCGGCGATCGGCATATGACCAGTTCGGCCACGCCGGAGTGAGCGGTTCAGCCGCCGCTGAGGCCGCCGCAGCGGCTGCAGCATCGGGGCGCGGAGCGGGCGGTTTTCGTTATTCGCAAAAAACGCCGGGCGGGGCGACCGTGGATTTTGGCGACGTGGATCTGGGCGATTTATTCGATTCCATCATGGGCGGCCAGCGCCGCGGCGCACAGCGGCAACGGCGTTCGCCGTTCAATGGTCAGGCATCGGGCAACCCCGCGGCGCCGGCCGGGCCGGACATTACGCACCCGCTGGACCTCACTTTTGAACAGGCCATCAAGGGCACCACGGTGGACCTGCGGGTGGGCGATGCCACCGGGGCGCACAGTGAAGTGATTTCTGTGAAGGTTCCCGCCGGCGTGGGCGACGGCGAAAAAATCCGCGTGCGGGGCAAGGGGCAGCCATCGCAGGCGGGCGGCCCGCGCGGCGATTTAATTATCACTATGCACGTGCAGCCCCACCGTTACTTCGTTCGCGAAGGGAAAGACATTCTACTGGATTTGCCGGTTTCGGCCTCGGAAGCCGCCGCCGGCGTGACCATTTCCGTACCCACGCTTGAGGGCCCCGTGGAACTGCGCGTTCCGCCGGGTATTTCCAGCGGCAAGCGCTTGCGCATTCGAGACCGCGGCGTTTCCCGCAAGGACGGCACGCGCGGCGATCAGTACTGCCGCATTCTTATCAAGCTTCCGCCAGATTTGACCCCGGACGAAGCCGCCAAACTCAAAGAAATCGATGCCAAACACCGCTTCAACCCGCGGCAGGATGTGGCATGGTAAAGCCCGGCACAAGTGGTGGTAAGCCGCCGCCCGTGCCCGCCGGGGTCGTTGGCCGCGCCGGCGCCCACGCAGCGGTCATTCCAGCGCGGTCGATCCCCCCCCGCCGATTGCGGCAAACCACCGACGTGACTACCGGCGTCTTTCTTTTGGTAATAATTTTTATTGCGGCCATGGTCGTTTTTGGCATGATCCTGGGCCTGCTGCGCTGGCGTCGCTATCGCCGCCCTTCCGGCCCCTACAAAACCGCGTACGTGGACGCATGGAAAATCGCCGGCGAGCGGCTTGATAAATTTTGACACGATCCCGCCAAAAATCCACCGTGCGATTAAAACCTCCGCCGAACCCTTTAGACAAGGAATTCTTCATGCCCAAGGCCTTCAAAGATTTAACCGAACGCGAAATTCTTGCCTTGGCCATTACCTCGGAAGAGGAAGACAGCCGCACCTACAGCGAATATGTGGAACGGTTGAAGAAGGACTTTCCCGCCACCGCCCAGATGTTTCAGGCCATGCAGGCCGAGGAGGCGGAGCATCGTCGCCGCCTGATTGATCTTTATACCGAAAAATTCGGCCAGCACATTCCACTGATCCGCCGACAGGATGTCAGCGGTTTTGTCACCCGCAAACCCGTGTGGCTCATGAAACGCCTGAGCATCAACACCATGCGGCATCAGGCGGAGTTGATGGAATTGGAAACGCGCACCTTTTATGAACGCGCCGCCGCCCGCGTCACGGACGCTTCCACGCGAAAATTATTAATCGATTTGGCCGAGGCCGAGCGCGGCCACAGCCACCTGGCCGAAGCCCTGGAACAGGAACACATCACCCCGAATATCAAAAAAGAAGAGGAAGAGGCGCAGCGCCGGCTGTTTGTGCTGCAGGTGGTGCAACCGGGACTGGCCGGACTCATGGATGGTTCGGTCTCCACACTGGCGCCGCTGTTTGCCGCCGCCTTCGCCACCCACAGTTCATTCGACGCCTTCCGGGTGGGCCTGGCCGCCAGCGTGGGCGCTGGCATCAGCATGGGCTTTGCCGAGGCGCTCAGCGACGACGGCAGCATGACCGGCCGGGGCCGCCCGCTGCTGCGCGGCATTGTCTGCGGGCTCATGACCACGGCCGGGGGCATCGGCCACACGCTGCCGTATTTAATTCCCGATTTCCGCATCGCCACCGGCGTGGCAGTGGTGGTGGTGACGTGCGAACTGTTAATTATCAGTTATGTGCGAAAACGGTACATGGACACCCCGTTCCTGCGCGCCGCCTTCCAGGTGATCGTCGGCGGTGTATTGGTGTTCCTGGCGGGCATCCTCATCGGCACGCTGTAGGCGCACCGCGAAACGTCCGCCGCGGCATCGGGCGCCACGGCGCCGCGTGAAGAGGCTCTTAGCACCTTGGCTTTAGCCCGGTGCCCCGTTCCACATTTATGTGCCGTCGTCGTTCCGCACGGATTTAGGGTCTCGGAATAAACAACTGTCGCGGTCATATCGGCAGACAACCCATACCGTCGATGCTTCCTCCATTTTTATTGCGCCGCGGCCGGCAATGGCGCGCAGCCGTCCAATGTCCGGGAATTTTTATCGGGCCGGGCATGGCCTGTGCCCCGTAGCCCTTTGGGCGTCTGAAAATAGCCAGGGGTGAAACCCTTGGAGCAAGGCGCGAGGATATTCCAAGTCCCGCAGGGACGAATGAACGCCCCAACGGCGTGAGCGGCGTCCAAGGCCCTGGGCCGGACGCAATATGGAAGACACCCACGCGCCAGCCTTTACCCCGTAGGCCTCTGGCGTCGGAAGATAGCCATGGGTGGGCCCCTGGAACGCAGGCGCGGCTGAAGCGCGGTTCCCGAAATCCGCGAACAATAACGCATCAACATTCATCCGTCCCCAAGGGGACTACCAATTTATACGTCTTGGGCGATGAAAAGCGGCGATCGGCATATGACCAGTTCGGCCACGCCGGAGTGAGC
>JAJZCU010000028.1 GCA_021828935.1 Planctomycetota bacterium
AAAACGGTCTCGTGCAGATTTCCAAGCGGCGCCTGCGCGTACGCTGCGCGCGAGCTATTTAATGATACGGAAGATGAAACCGGTGCGGTCTGGTCATTCCAAAGATTCGGAACCTCCCTCACGGAAATTCCCGACGGTCGCATCATAGAAATCGCAGGCGAACACGAGGATTCTTACGACCCGGATTTTTGCATCTACAACGACGTGATTGTTCATCATGGCCATGGCGCCTTTGACATGTATGGCTACCCGGAGGCCGTTTTTCCGCCAACCGATTTCCACACCGCCACGCTGATTGGGCGCTTCATTTACCTCATCGGGAGCCTGGGCTACGCCGGCCGGCGAAAGTTCGGGGACACGCAGGTGTACCGGCTGGAAACTACGTCGCTGGCCATGGAAGCTGTGGAAACATCAGGCGCCAAGCCCGGCTGGATTCATGGCCACAGAACCGACGTAATGGAAGACGGCTCATTGCGCATCAGCGGAGGGCGAATTTGTATGTTGGAAAATGATGCTGAAATAATGATAGACAATCGCGATAGCTACGTGTTGGATTTAGCCAAAATGATCTGGCGACGATCGGATTGCGCCCCGCCAACGGAAAAGTGACATCCCGCCCGGGGGCCTGGCTTTTCGTTTTAATTATAGTTTCCGCGACTTGGTCGCGCTTTGCCGCCGACGCTTACTCACCCAACGCTTTCAGCAAGGCATCCGCGGGATCCGCGTAAAATTCAATGCTTACCTTGGTCGCCATATCGTCAGATAAATTGAAAAGCTGTTTACGGGCGGAAATGGGCATCAAGATGGCCGCGGCGCCTTTCTCGACCGCCAGTTCCGCGACGGCCACGGCATTGGCGAGCATCTCCACTGAGCCGCCCAAGTTCAAAGCTCCGATAATAATAAGGCCACCCCTTACACTGCGCTCCAGCAGCCCGCTGCAAAGGGCGATGAGCACGGCTAATCCCAAGCCCCCGCCCGCCTTGTCTACGTCCATCGACCGCAACTGCAACACGAATTCATGCGTCCGCGGATCGCGTTCGCCCACGAGTTCTTTGGAACGTGTGTACAGGTTCTGTTCTCCGTAGCGCACGCTTTCGCGGAAAGACTGTGTAGCTGCGGCGTTGAGTATCTTCACGCCACTGCCGGGACCAACCGCCGCCTCAAGCCGATAAAGAGCGGGCGACGAATCCTGCCCGCCGGGGCTAAGGGCCCAAACCTGCCCGGCCGGCAGCGGGTCGCTTTCAATGCGATCTTCACTGTGTAATTCGGGGGTGGCCACAAACTGCTCCACGCCATCCACGCCCATAAAATAACTGAAATGGGTGTTGCGAAACTCTGTTTTCAGCACGCGCTTTTGCTGCTCCTTGACGCGGCGGCGGCATTCCATGGCGACACGGACTATTTTTTCCAACTCGTCATCGGGCACCGGCGTGGACGGATCCGGGAACAACAGTTTTAATAACCCGCTGGTCGAGCGAGTCACGGCCTCAATGTCGCGGCCGCTCAAGGCCCCGCCCCAATTAACGCGACCCTGCAGCGTGGAAACGCGGCTGGTTTCGCGCAAACGAGTCCAACATTCTGAAAGAAAATCGCTGACCAGGCCAAAGTGGTTGGTCAGTTGGTCGTTGGGATTAAGCTTGGGAAACTCCCAGCCCGGCACGTAAGCGTGCAAGCGGTCCATAAATGCCGTGTCGCAGCGCATTTCCGGCGGCAGCGGCGCCAGGAGGTGGCTGATGCGTTGCTGCTGTTCCACATCCACATCAAGATTGCCCACCATCACCAGGCTGCCCGACGCTCTGATGCTTTCCCGACCGCGTGAAAACTCGCCGGAAGCCATGTACCCCTTCATGATGTTCACGCCGTCTTTTTGGTCGAATGAAATGCCGGCCACCTCGTCAAAACACACCACATCATAATGGCACACCAAGCCGCGCTGCCCGCTGGCATTGTTAACAAACATTTTGGCAACGGTGGCCTTGCCGCCGGAAATTAAATGGGAATACGGCGAAATCTGCTGGAACAGGTGGCTCTTTCCGGTGCCCCGCGGACCCAATTCCACCATGTTGTAATTGCGCTCCACAAATGGAATCATGCGCAGCAGAGTCACCAGCTTGGCTCGATCGGACAGTGCCGCCGGTTCCAGGCCAATGGACCGGATAAGAAAGTCACGCCACTGGCCCGCGCTAAAAGCGGCACGCGCCTTGGCCATCACTTCCAGCACGTTGGACTGTGAAAGCTGAATGGCCCGGAGGCTGCTGATGGCGAACGGGCGGCCGTTTTTCTCCTGGGCCTCGGCGGCGTCGTACGACAGCGTAACCTCGGCATAAAAACCATCGGTGAGCATGCGCTCGTGCTCATGCACCAGTTGGTCATCCACTCGCACATCCGCCAGTTGCAGGCTGGGCAGTTCAGCTATGAAACAATCATTGCGCGGGTCCAGACGCGCCTTTACGATGTCAATTAATTTCACCGACCCCTTCTCCCGGGCCCGGGCCTTGAACAATTCCTCCTGCCCGCTGCGCACCGCCCGGTCCGTCAGTTGCCGTTCCACCACCTGCAAGCCTTCGGAAATCTCGGCCTCGTTCACGGTGGCGCAGTAGCGGCCCAGCAAAAATTCCACCACGTAAGTCGGAACCGGGTACTGCCGGCTGTAGCGGCGCACCAGGTCTTTTCTCACCAGATACCCGTCAAAGGCCGACGCGGCCAGTTTGTCCAATGCGTCAAGTTCCATAGTTTATTCCTCACCGCCAACAATCGTAGCGTTTTTGGCCAATACGCGGCCGGTATTATCAAAGAGCACCACGGTTGCGGACGCGCCAATTAAAGAATCATCTTCAACCAAAAGCGCGGCGTTGCCCCGGCCATCCAATGACCTGGGCGCCGCGATGCTGGTTGCGCCATCGGCGGGTTTGGTGCGAATATCGGCCATCGCCTGAACCCCGGCCGGCTCAACAGCTACGCGGCAACGCAGACCGTGCCACTGCACCGCGGTGATGGCCGGGGCAACCTGCGGGGCTGCGATGTCAGAACTTATGATTAAATCTGGGACCACACACTCTTGCAGGCTCAGCCCCCCGTGGGCATAGGCGTTGCCGCTGCCAAAACAGGAAATTCCTGCGCCGAATGCGAATGTCTCCGCCGCGTTCCAATACCAGCCGGCGGTTGGTACGGCCACACGGGCGCCGTCGTTGATCAAAGCAACGCGCGCCCAGCGGATAGGCGTTAAGTACTTGGGCACTTGCATGTTTGGCAGGGCGCCAGGCGCCAGCAGCCAGCCATGATCGGTCACCACGCGCACCTGCCGCCAGCCTGCGGCCAACAGCCGGGCAATTCGCTCTATTAAGCTATCCAACTGATCATTTACCTGCTGGGCCATTTTAACCTGCAGCTTGTGGCCCAGCGTGTCGAATTCGCCAAATTCGGTCCAGCCCCGGGCGTTGATGTCGTGCGGCCGTCCGAGGTCGGTTGCGGGGATGCATTGATAACCCGCGGTTGTCATAAGCTTGCCGACGCGCTCCGAAGTTGCCGACTGCCCGGTGGCGGCAATATCCGGCGCGAAATTTCCACCCAGTTGATGGCCGGCGAATTGCCCCGCTATGGGAGACACGGCGGGCTTGGCCGTGCCTGTAACCGTGGGAACCGCGGCCCACCGCCGACCGCGGACCACGCGCAATTTGCGGCCTTGGGCCAAGTCGCATAAGCGCTGGCCCAGGTCGAAACGCAAACCGTCAACGAACAAAATACATGTGCCCGGCTGGACCTCGACTATCGGGGTAGGGCCTTCCCCGTGCGTTTCCGCCGACGGTAACGGGTTTATCTTAACAAGGCTCTGGAAATGCTCCGCCGCGTGTTCCAGCCACGGCAAATACATGGCCCGCGCGGCAACTGAAACGGCATTCAAATCGTCAGCGGCTTTTGCTTCCGCCAAGGCACGCAACAGCGCATCATCCGCCAGGTAGCCGCCGTCGGCGTACAGCGCAGCCATGGCGGCGGGCGAATCACCGCCAAGCTGCACGGCCGTGTGCGTGGCCAGCGCCGCCAAATGCTGCAGTGCTCTTACCAATGAACTTTGGCCCAGCTTGGCCCACACCCAGTGCCGGCGTTGGGCGTGTTCTTTTTCCAGTTGTGCAACGCTGGTGCGAGCCGACGCCGCGTCTTGCCGGTCGCACGCCTCCAGCCGCTTGCGCAGCGAATCCTCCATCTCTTCATTTTCATCGGGCCATGTTTCCTTAACAAACATGCGCCCCCTGGGCTTTGCCCGGCGCAGCAGGCCCGGCAGATTTGGATACAGCCCCGGCGCCTCCACAAACCGCTGCCACACGCCAAACCACTCCACTTCGCGCATGCCCAGCCGCTCGGCGGCCACCAACTCCCCGTCCGCTGCGGGATCAAACTGATACCCCGACTTGCATTGCGCGCAGAACGCGGCCCACCGTTGTTCGTCCCATTTTTCGCGCAGGGCATGCGGGGCATTCATCCAGTCCAGCAGATTCCGCGGCATGTCTTCCACCATAAGGTGGTCGAAATCCTCGGCCTCCAGCCGCTTGCCGCTCAGTCGCGCCAACGGAGTCAGTGCCAGTTCACTCAATGCGCCCAGCATGGCGCGCCGCGTCTGTTGATCGGTGGCCACGTCCAATTCAAGGCCCCCGTCCGCCGAAGTTAAAAAAGCCTCGACGGTCCAGTCCTTGCCGTTGCCCTGGCGCCACACCGTGCCGCGGTACTGCAATTCAACCAGTGGCAGCAGGGGTTCCGGGCATTCCGTGACCGCGCGCAGCGTTTGCCAGGCGATATTTGGCAAGTAAAAAATAGGAACAACACCCGGCGCAAGAGGCGTTTCGGACAGTGCCCTTTCCAGCACGCAGCGCAGCCAGATGGCGGGGCCTTGCCGCTGGTCCGGCGCGTAGTCGCCAAGCGACAGCAATTGTGGCATGACCGCACGAAGGCGCGGAATCAGCGGCTGCCATTGGGCGTCGGCGTCTGGCCACAGAATGGCGGCGGGCGGCGCCTCGCCGGGGGCGTGGCGGGTGCAGGCGGCCAGGGATTTTTGAATTGCATCAAGAAGCGTCATCGGCAACTTTCATAAGGTTAACTGCCTGGGTCCAGCCGCGCGCGATATTCCAAGCATGCTTCCACCAAAGATGGCGGCGCCGGTTCCCGGATCTCCCGTCGCTGGCACATGGCCCATAGACTCTCCACATGCCGCTGGCATTCACGCTGGTTTTCCAGACGCGGATAGGTATCGAGTTCATTCACTGCGTTACCTTCAAGGTATGCCAGCCACGTCTCAATATTTCGGGCGGGCACAAATATCGCCACACGCTCCTCCGGCTGGCGCGGCGGCAGCCCGGCATCAACGCAAACCTTTTTAAGGTGTTCTACTCGCGCGGCGGCGTCGTGGCCATCGGCGTCAATTATCACGATTAGTGCCTGTCCAACCCGATGCTGCCGATCCCGGTAAAACGCCATTTCTTCAACAAACTTTTCCCGAACAAATTGCTCACCGGATCCCCGTCCCTTCGGCGCGATTCTCACGCGCTGCACTCTGGCCCCCATACCGGCCAGCGCCAAGAATCGCCGCGCGAAAGCCTCGTGCTGCCGGTCTTCGCATAAAATAACAACCTGTACAGTGCGGCTCATTGGTCCCAACCCCGCGCAATTGTCTCGGAGAGCGCCATGCCGCCATTTACCGCCAATTCACTGCCCGACCGCACAGTGGTCGCTCCCGAAGTTTCACGCTTCAAGACTATTCCGCAGTCACCGCCGAGGTAGTTGATCAGTTCCGGGTGGTGTGAGCACAATATTGCCTGCGGCACGGTAGACCCACACGCATCGGCGAGTTCGATGAGCCATGGCTGTATTTCCGGCAGCGCCAGGTAATTTTCGGGCTCATCAAGCAGTAATGTATACCCGTTTCCGGCCGTTAGGCGAACCAGCGAGTACAAGGCAATCAGTGCGCGCTGACCGTCGGAGATTTCGTCCAGGCGTAGTTCGTAACGCTCATCGAATTGGTCAAACATGACCATGAGGGCCCGCGTGTCCAGGCCCACTTTTTCCATCCGAATACTGCGAAATCCAACGATCACTTCCTTTAATGCGCTAAAGAATTCGGGCGCCAGTTCCTGGCGCTCCAGCAGAATATGCCGATACCACGCGGCAAAATTGCCGGCATCCCGGTCCAGCACGGGATCTTCGGTGGAAGATTCAGGCTTGAAATTGGCGGGATAAAGTCCGCACACAACAATCTTGCGCACGAAATCCAGGAACCGCGTAAGCTTCGCGTTGTCCTTTCCCGGCGGTATCCGCGCCAGCGCCGACTCCGCCTGGTCCGCGCCAAAAACAGGGCCCGGCGTGTGATCGTCCCTGTACAAATGTACGCTGCCATGCTCGAACAGGAACAGGGGTTTTCCGTTTTGTTGCAGCGACTCCAACGCAATGCGCGCTCTGCGGGTCGGCCGCTCGTGCTGGACCTCCAGCCGATAGCGGAACTCCTCCTGGCCTGCCGCCACGTCAAACTCAAAGACCTGCTTGTCGCGCATCAGCCACCGGGTCAGGCTCGGCGCTGGAAAGATGGCTTTGTCGGTGATCTTCGCGACGCCCGCCAGCAGTTGACGCAGCGCGAATATCACGTCCAGCACTGAAGTCTTGCCCGCGCCGTTCGGGCCAAGCAGCAACGTGAGTTTCTGCAGCGGCAGCTCGAAATTTACGAGGCATCTGTAGTTGTCAATGTACAATCGTTTGATCATGGGAGTGGTCCTTTGTTATTAGTTTGCGAGCTAAGAATCACGGCGGTGGCACCCGGCGCGGCCCCGCCCCCGGCAAGCCGGGGGCTATATGGGCCGCGCGGGCCGCGTGTTTGGCGGCGATGGTAAAATGACAATTATTAAAGCGTTCGCCCTTGAATTCCGCGCCGCCGGTGAAGTTTACCGTTTGGCCGTCCCAGCCCCAGAACCAGGGGTAGTCCGCCCTGGGGCGCTCTGGCTCACAGCCGCGGTCTTTTTCCCATTTAATATTGGGCTTCCAGCGCAGCACCCCGGCGCCGGTGCGGCCGGTGGGAAGGTCGTCGGCCAGAAATGGGCGGATGTTCAGGCGCACGCCGTCGTTGATATCTGGCGCCCAGCCCAGGGGCTGTTCGTGCAGTGGTTTCCAGCGGATGAACAGGTCAAAGGGCGGTTCTCCGGTGAGAATGGCCTCCAAGCGCTTTTTAAGTTCCAGGGCGGCGGCCTCGCGGTCATCAGCGCCCTGGGCGGCCTGCCCCCCCTCTTGCATGGCGGCTTTTTGTCGCGAAATCCATTCGCCTAAATAGCTGTACGTTAATGTTTCCAGCAATTGCCGGCCATCCGGCCCAGCGAGCTTATGGTAGTTCACCAAGGCGTGGAAGCCGTCGCGTTTGCCATCCCAGATGTGCCAGAGGAAGGGGCGGTGGTGGAATTGCTCACAATGTTCTTTGAAGAATATGGTCCGCAGCCATTCATCAAGCTCCAGGCCGCCGGCCAATTCACGAATTTTTGCGGGCCCGATGCCGGCGGCGTCCAAAAGGGTGTGCAGCCGATCGGCGGCCGGTTCTTCACCCCGGACGGCGGGGATGCAGACGACGCCCGAGTTTTCGGCGAATTTTAACAAGTCGTCACAACGTTTGACCAAATCCCTCGCGCGTTGGCTTAAGCGCATTGTTTCGTCAAGTTCCGCCGGCCAGCGGTAGCCCAGAAGCCGCGCAACGGCCACTTGAAGTGGCAGCGTGGAAGCTTCGGGCCGGCCGTGGAAGAGCCATTGGGTGGGGTCATCGCTTTCGGGCTCCGGCAGGCCGTTGGGATATTTTTCAGCGGCGACGGCTTGCCAATGGGCGAGGTCGAAGGGGACTTTCACGAGGGTCGCGTTGGCCACCTGCACTTTCTGATTAATTTTTCTGACCTCCTGCGCGAAGGCGGCACTTGAGCAAAAACACCAAATGGCAGGCAAATGGTTTTTGGCGCGCGGCATGATCGCGGCCGCGCTATTGTCGAAAAGGGTTCCCAAGTATCGACCGACCGGTAAACGTCCAAGCCACGCGCACGCGACGCCGCTCTTTCCCCATGCTTCACGGCCACGGATGCTGACCAAGGGATGTGCCACCAGTTCCCCCTCCCCGTTACAGAAGAGGAGCGCGTAATGCATGCCGCTAAAAGACGGGGTGCCAACAGGTGAGCTCGCGTGCAGCACCCACCCTTCATGAACTCGCGAAAGTTCCCAAAACATTAGCCTAAAACGACTAATGTCTGCAACGCCCGATCCTTGGAACGAATCCGCGTATTCGGATAAAAGCGGCAAACCTGACGGCTGGTGAAAGCTGACGGCCGCATCTGGATTTTCTAGTTGCTCCGCCTGTGGCACAAGCACGATCGGCGCGGGCGTTTCGCCACGCAGCATTGCGGCCTTTTTTTCGGGTCGTTTGGCTGTCGAGACGTCTATCCCGCTCATTCCGTTTTCGGGCGCGGGAGCGACGCCGGATAGGATGCCGAGCTGGATGTTAAAGTCCCACATGGGCGTCTGAAAGCCCTTTGCCCCCAGCCGCGCCACCAAATTCCACTGCGATTCCCGCAGCAGATTCTGGCGCAGCTTCGTATACGTTGTGAGGAAAAGCCAATTTTGGGGCGTCACCAATGCCGCCGTGCCACCCCCGGCACAAAAATCCAAACACCGCAACACAAACGCTGTGGCCAAGTCGGCTTTGCCCATTGCAAAATGCATGTCCAAATGGTCTTTAAGAATGTCATCCTGCTTGCCACGCCCAAGATACGGGACATTGGTAACCACTAGCGTGTATTGGTCCGCCAGAATTTCCACGGCCCGTACCATACCTTGGGCGGCCACCGCGCGCTCATGTTCCTCGGCATCGGTTGTTTCCGCGGCAAAGGCGTCGCCAAGCACGGGCAACAGCATTTCATAATCGGCGGTGAAGACGGCGTTATCGGGACGCTTGGCAGGGTTAATAAGTGACCCCAGCGTGTGGGCCTTCAAGAAAAGGCCGTGCAGATATTCCAAGCCGCGTCTGATCTCGTCGCGGGCCACGGGGGACGTCCCGCGCCGGGACTGGGCGTCATCCACCAGTTTCAGCCAGTCTTCTTCACTGGCCTGCGGGCCAAGGCCGGAACAGGCAATGTGCAGCGTGGGCAATTGGCGGTAGCCGGTGATTTTCCACGCGGCCAGGGCCAGGTTGAACGCGGCAATTTGCGTGCAGCGGGCGTCGATTTCCAATCCAAATAAGTTATTCGTCAATACGGCGTCAACGGCGGCGTTTATGTCCAGCTTTTCTTCGGCCATACGCAGGGGCACGAGCAGTTCAAACGCGGCCACCAAAAAATGGCCGGAGCCGCAGCAGGGGTCCAACACCTTGATTTCCGCGGCGGTGCGCGGCCAGCCGGGGAAGACGCCGGCAGCCGGGCGCCAAGGGGCGCTTTCCGCGCTGCTGTCCGGGGCCGCGTCGCGCACAAAACGCAGGTAATCAAAGCTGTACCCGCGGTGAGTCTTGAGGGCCATGCCGTGTTTCAGGGCCTCTTCACTGGCGGCGGATTTGGCCAAGGCCGGGCTGGCCGCCAGCAGCTTGCCGGCGTGCCACGCGCCAATGGTGTTGTGCAGCAGAAACAGCACCATGTAATGTTCGGTAAACAATTGCGTGACGGCCGGCAGGGTGTCGCCGGTAATTTTATCGCCGGACGCGTTCACCTGTTCCTTGCGTTGGCTTTGCCAGAATTGGTACACCCAGCCCAGGGAATCATCGGCGGTGAAAGTTTCGGCGGCGAGGCCGTTTAGCAGGCCCTCCAGCTTCACGCGGTACTCGCCAGCCAGGGCCACCTTCAGCACCGGATCATCCGGGCGAAAGATGCGGGGAAGCATTTGCTGGGCGCAACGGCTGGCGTAGGTCCATAAATCCGTATGCGTGGTCTTGGCCAGTTCTTCGGCATCCGCCAGGGTAATGGGAACCTGTCCGGCGGCATGAATCAGCAGATTATTTTCGGCCAGGAAGCGGGCAAACAACATGCGGTGCCAATGCTCATAAGCACATTCCTGAATCAGATGGGCAAGGGTCAGCCGATCTCCCGCCCCCTGCTGATCGCCAAGCTGCCGGGCCCGGGCGCGGAGCCCGGTGCGCAGCGCCTGCTGGGGCTTGGTCATATGAGGGTAGAACTTGGGCTCATGGACGGCCAGCGACTCAAGGGCAGCCTTGGCGCCAGCCTCCGCAACCTCGCGCGCGGCGGCGATGGCGTGTTCCAGTTTTTTGCGAAGATCAGAGGGGAGTGGGGGCATAACTGTTATTCCTTGACTGCGGCCGCGTATTTGTCAGTAATCATCCCAATCAAATGAGCTTGATACTACGGGAGTTAAGGGTTCGGGTTGAGGCGAAAGCCCGCCCATTCCAAACACTCCCTCTTTTTACGCGCCTGCCCGGCCGGTAGCGAAGTGCAATCGCTTTGCACATGCGGGTTTTCCAAATCCTGAAATTCGGGCAAAATTCGGGGCAAAATTCGGGGCGTTGGCCGTCCAGTTACATGGCGCTACATCGTTTTGCATTGAAAAACCTTCAAAAATAAGGCTTTCGACGGTTGGGCATGGTCCGAAAAGCCTTTCCAGTTACATCGCGCTACATCTCATATGTTTATGCGTGCCAGCCACGCGGATTTCCAAGGTCGGGACCACCTTCGTCGCCCTTCCAGCATGGCGCGCTTCATGGCGCTTTATATACTGGGGGAGAAAACTGGTGTTTTTGCCGCGCCAGAGGCACTTTTTGGATCAAGTAGGCTCCGTTAGTCACATGGCGCTTCATAAAAGTCGGGGCGCCGGCCCCGGTAAACAGACCTCCAGTTACATGGCGCTACATCCTATTTGTTGACGCGTGGAGGCGCGGCGGCTCTCCAAGGCATGAACACATTCGCCGCCCTTCCGGCATGGCTCGCTTTATGCTTTATGGCGCTTCATATATGGGCGAAGGAAACCGGCGTTTTTGTAGTGCCAGAGGCATTTTTTGGATCAAGTAGGCTCCTTTAGTCACATGGCGCTTCATAAAAGTCTGGCACCGGCAACCAAGATCACTGTCCCGCTTTACAGCGCTTTATATGCGGGCGGCCAAAAGCCGCGTTTTGGCAGCGCCAGAGGTACTTCACGAACCCGCACGGCCCAATTCGTCATATGGCGCTTCATAACGTTCAGGCCCAATGCGGGACATACCTCGCGTCCTTTCGTGAGCCACCGACCAAGCGGATCAAACCAGCGTTAAGCGTATCGCGGATAACGCGGGTAGCCAGAACATAACGATCCTGGGCAAGTCCCAGCCTTGCCCGAAGTGTGCTGTTGTTCATGCCTTTCTTGCCCGAGACATGCCAGAGGCACGCATGCTGGTAGCACGCACGAATGCGCTCTTCGCGATCCATGTCAACAAACTTGCGCGGTGCGAACAGCACGGCGACCGTATGCTGCGGCGTGATGCGAAAATCCGGCGCGGGAAGCTGGTACCGTTCAACAGCGTCGATGACTTTTTTGATGCCGCTGCCGCGCTCTTCGCAGATATTCATCCGGCGCTGGACGTGGCTGATGACGCG
>JAJZCU010000477.1 GCA_021828935.1 Planctomycetota bacterium
GCATCCGCTGGGCGCGAATTCCGGAGCCACGGGTTTTGATCGGTTTGAACGCATGCTGGCCGTGCTGGACTCGCTGCAATCGGCGGTTCCACAAAATCTCTCGCCTTCGACGAAACGCAAATTGGCCGGGGCGAAATATGCCGTGGTGGTACGAGGCTTCCTGACGTTGCGCAAAAATTTGATCAATGATCTGGCCCGGCGCCACAAAGCCACGGGCCCGTTAATACAAAAACTGCAGCGGGACCGGCGGTTGTTCCTGGCCACGCAGGCGGCAGCCGCGCTACGAGCCTCAAACGGCGGTCTTAAGAACTTAAACCGCTGGGCACAATGGCAACTGCCACCCGCCGCCATGCGAATGGTCAACCATGTGCTGCGGAAGAGTTTGCGACGCCAATATCAGCGGGCGGCGCGTACCGCCGGAAAGTACCACGCTAAGAAACGGCATGCACACAGGCACGGCCGCCATGTGCGCCTGCCGGTCATCCCGTTCCATATGGCGGGGCCGGCGGCGCGAAAGCTGGGGCGCATGTGCCTGGTGCTCTCTCCGGCGTTAACCGGAAAAACCCGTACCTGGGTTGACAGCTACGCGCGGGCGCTTGAGCCGGCGCCGGGGAGCGCATACTTCCGAGCCGCATCCACGGCGAACGCAACGGCCTGCTTGAGGTTCACGCAGGCCGCGTCGAACAACCGGCGGGGCAGTCGGCGAATTGCCGGGCCGTTGCTAATAAAAGGATTTGCTGCGTTGGCCGGAGCGCCGGTTCGACCTTATTCTGGGTATTCCCGCCCGTGATGCTTTCAGAGTGGATTGCCGTGCGTGCGGCGGCTTGAATAACTGAGGAATTTGTTAATTTTGATCAAGCGTCCGGTTCATTTATACGCCGTGCAGAGGCCGATTTGCGGCACAAGGCGCGTTGGGCGCGAAAGGGCGGCGTTTACGGCGATCGTTGCCGCTGGGCTTGCGCTGGTTCTGCCGGCCCTGGGCGGTTGTGCGCGCCCATCGGCGCGGCGCCCGCGCGCGGCGCTGGCGCCATTAAGCAGCACTCCGCCAACCGTTGGCGTTCCGCCATGGGATGTTCTTGCCCAATCGGAGGTGGTGTTTCCGCCCACGCGTTCGGGCCCCGCGTCTTGGCGGCGGGCCAGTCTGGCGCACATTCTATCCCGTGAATCGGCGCCCTCTGTCAAGCGCAGTTCCACCTCCGCCAGGGAGAAAGGCGGTTTGGCCGGAACGTCAGGGGGCAGCCCGACGACGAAGTCGGAATTTGGGCGCCATGGGATCAACGTTCATGGGGGCGTGCCGGTGAGCGTGCCGGCGAAGTTGCAATCAGAACGCTGGTATGTGCGCGGCCGCGAGAGCCTGGAGAAAGGGCATACGCATCAGGCCATTGATTGTTTCCGCAGAAGTCTGCGGCTTAACCCGTACGCTTTCACGGTGATGCGGCTGCTTGGGCAGGCCTATTTGAACATGCATGATGGCGTGCGCGCCATGCGGTTGCTGCGCCGCGCCGCCGACGCACGGCCGCAAAGCTTACGCGTGCGTTATCTGCTGGGGCGCCTGGACATCGTAGAACAACAATGGAAGCCGGCGGTGCGGCAACTGGGCGAAGCCGTTCAATTGCGTCGTTTCAGCCATTCTCCGCTGCGTCCGCTGATTCATTTTTATTTGGCCGTGGCGCTCACGAAACTGCGGGCTGGCCTCGCGGCGGGGCGGCAATACGCGCGTTTTCTGCATGATGCGTCGCTGCCGCTGGTTTCGTATCAATACAGCAAGCCACTTCAGCGGCTGCGGCGAAATGCGTTGGAAATTCAAATGGCCACCGCGGAAAATTTTCTACGCGCCCGTGCGGCCCGTCGCGCCCTGTACTGGTTTCGTTCGGCGCGCCGGCGGATGCCAAACAACGCTTTCATCAACGGGCGCATTGCGGCCTTGCTGTCGCGCCTTGGCCACCGGCGGCGGGCCCGTGGCATGGCGCTGCGGCTGGTGCGTCAGAGCGCCGCCGCCCCGGACAGCCTGCGCTTATTAATCTGGATGTACCAGGGCGCCGGGGCCGCAACTACGTTGGGCAATGCCCTGCAGAATGCCACCGCGCACGGACACGAGAAGGCGGCGGCCTGGCTGGCGGCGGCCCGGCTGCTGCAGCTTTCAAACCGTCCGCGCGCTGCCATGAAGGCCTTTGCCGCGAGCTTTTTTATTCAACCCCGGCAGGAACGGGCCCTGAAAAAATTTCTGCTGCTGGCCCGGATGCAAAATCAAACCAACGCCGGTCTGTCCGCGCTGATGTTCGCCGTGGCCCGCGATGTTCATCCTCTGCCCGTGAACAGGCTTCTAACCAGCGCGCTGGGCGCCACGCCCGGAACTGCCGCGATAAAGAAAATTGTGGCAATCCGTCCGCGTAACACGTTGCCGGGGCAGGTGCTGGCGCAACTGCACGCCCGACGTGGAATGTATTCCGGGCCGCGAATGTTTTTGGCCGCGCTGGCCGCGGTTCGTGGGCCGCACTTGAATCTTGCTAAAAAATACTTCACCGCGGCCGTGCAGCGCCTGCCCCGGCAACGTGTTACGCGGAC
>JAJZCU010000478.1 GCA_021828935.1 Planctomycetota bacterium
TCTGCTGCAGTTGGAACCCCAACGCCAGCAAGTACGGACCGGCGGTTCAGCATCTCATTGAGCTGGTCGGCGGCGGCACCGTGGTGGGCATGGTGGCGCTGATCGGCGGACTGCTGCTCTGGGAACGGCGCCATAAAAAACGGAATATTGTCATTGCTTCTGGAGCGGTTACTTGAACGTATTGCAACCGTTACAACATCTGTTAAATAACCCGCAGTCCACGGGGGCCCTGGCCTCGCTATGGCTGCCGCGGGCCGCTTCAAGTATTGCGGCGCGTGTGGACTGGATATTCTATTACATTTATTGGATATCCCTGTTCTTCCTGCTGCTGATCGTGGGCTTGATCGTGTTTTTCTGCATCCGCTACCGGCAACGGTCGTATGTGCAGGAAGTCAGCACGGTCACGCACAACACGCCGCTGGAAATTGCCTGGACGGTGATCCCGTTCATTTTGGCGATGAGCATGTTTGTGATGGGCTTTAAAGAATACATGAACATGGATACGCCGCCGGTGGGGGCGTACAACATTAATGTACAGGCCAAGCAATGGGCCTGGACCTTTACGTACCCCAATGGCGCTGTTACCGGCAGTCTGCATGTGCCGGTGGGGGTGCCCATCAAGGTCACGATGCGTTCTTCAGACGTGATTCACGGGTTTTACATCGCCGCGTTTCGGGTGCAGCGTGACGTGGTACCGGGGCGCGTGAACATCACCTGGTTTGAGGCCACCAAGCCGGGACATTATTGGCTGGCCTGCACGCAATATTGCGGCAATGGGCACAGTTCAATGCATGCGCCGGTGGTGGTGGAAAGCCAGGAAAAATTCGCCAAATGGGTGAAGGCCGCCGCCAATATATTCATTGATCCCAAAACCAAGAAGCCCCTGCCGCTGGCGGTGGTCGGCAAGCGCATCTACCAAATTCAGGGGTGCGTGGGCTGCCATACCACCAAGGGCGCCACGGGCGTTGGCCCAACGTGGAAAAACATGGCCGGCTCGCATATTGCCCTGGCCAACGGGCCCACGCAGTACGCCAATTATAAGTATATTAAAGAATGCATCTTTTTTCCCGGCAAGCAGGATGTCAAGGGCTTTGCGCCCGACGTGATGCCCGACTCGTTCTACAACTATTTCAACGGACCGCACACCAAGCATCGGCGGCTGCACGCGATCATCTGGTACATCAACATGCAGAGTAAGCTGCGCAACAAGGCCACCGAGCCGCCAGTGCCCAACATTCCGGTGGCCGCTGAAAAGAGGGCCTCCTTCGCGGCGGGCGCGCATCCTGTTGTAACTCCGAAAAAACCATAAGGAATCTGTCTCATGGCTGGCTCAGTAGAAGCTAATAACCTTCCGGGCGGCGGCGATTTTGCCGCGTCCGCTGACAATTACCTCACGCACGAACGCGGCTTGAAGTCCTGGCTGTTTACCCTGGACCACAAACGCATCGGCATCATGTACATGATCACCACGTTGCTGGCGTTTTTCGCCGGCGGCTGTCTGGCCATGGTCATGCGCACGCAATTGTTGATTCCCAGCGGCTTGATCTTTCATCCCTCCGCCGCGAATCCGCACAACTATGCCGCGTACAAATATTACGACCAGGTCTTTACGCTGCACGGCACCATCATGGTGTTCCTGGTGCTCGTGCCCATCACGCCCGGCATTATCGGGAACTTTGTGCTGCCGCTCATGCTGGGCGCCAAGGATCTGGCCTTCCCACGCATGAATCTGGCCAGTTGGTATCTCTACGTGATCGGCGCCCTGATTATGGTGGCGTCCATTATCATTGGCGCGGTGGACACCGGTTGGACATTTTACACGCCCTACAGCATTCAAACTCCCACGGCCGTGGTGTGGATGGTCTTCGGTATCTTTGTGGTGGGCTTCAGTTCGATCTTCACCGGTATTAACTTTATCGTCACCGTGCATAAACTCCGGCCGCCGGGCATGACTTGGTTCCGTATGCCGCTGTTGATCTGGGCCTTGTACGCCACGGCCATTATTCAGGTTTTAGCGACGCCGGTGTTGGGCATCACGGTGCTGTTGCTGATTGCTGAACGGGTGCTGCACATTGGCATCTTCAATCCGAAGCTCGGCGGAGACCCGGTGCTGTTCCAGCACTTCTTCTGGTTCTATTCGCACCCCGCCGTGTACATCATGATTCTGCCGGCCATGGGCATTATCAGCGAATTAATCACGGTGTTCAGCCGTAAGCATATATTCGGCTACCGTTTCATCGCGATGAGCTCAATCGCCATTGCATTGCTGGGCTTTTTGGTGTGGGGACACCACATGTTCCCAAATGGGCAGTCCGCCTTGCTGGACACCATTTTCAGCTTCCTGACGTTCTGCATCGCGATACCCTCGGCCATTAAGATATTCAATTGGCTGGCCACCATGTACAAAGGGTCCATCACGCTGACCACGCCCATGCTGTATGCGTTGTCGTTCCTGATTCTGTTTACCATTGGCGGCATTACGGGTCTGGTGCTGGGCGCCCTGGCCAGCGACATGCAGTTGCACGACACGTATTTTGTGGGAGTTTGAATGCTGTAGGGCG
>JAJZCU010000479.1 GCA_021828935.1 Planctomycetota bacterium
CATCATCGGCCATTTTTTGCCCATGGAAAAAATTCGCCCGGCGGTGGGGCAGCTCGCCCTGCGGCTAAGCGATTCTCAGGAGACCGGCGAAGCCTTTGCCGATGCCATCTTAACAACAGACACGCGACGAAAAACGGCCAGTGGAACGGTGACTCTCGGAAACAAGCTGGTAACCATTGCCGGTTGCTGCAAAGGCTCCGGCATGATCGCCCCCAACATGGCCACCATGCTGGCGTACGTAGCGACTGACGCGGCGATCACGCCGGCGGCATTGCGCCAGATAATGCGTGCAGCAACGGCGACCACGTTTAACAGCGTCACGGTGGACCAGCACACCAGCACCAGTGACACATTCGCGGCGCTGGCGAACGGGCTGGCCGAAAATAGACTGATTCTGACCGGATCGGCGAATGCTAAAAAATTCCAGCACGCCCTGCATGAAGTTTGCGACGCACTGGCCCGGCAAATTGCGGCCGACGGCGAAGGCGCCACGCGGCTGGTGCATGTGCATGTGGATCAGGCCGCCAGCGAACACGACGCGAAGAAGGCCGCGTTTGCCATTGCCAACAGTCCGTTGGTAAAGACGGCCATTCACGGCGGAGATCCCAATTGGGGGCGCTTTGTCAGCGCCGCGGGATACTCCGGGGCAAAAATGCGGGTGGAAAAGGCGGCATGTTGCATCGGGGCATTGGCGGTCTTTCGGGATGGCCGGCCCACCGAAGCGCCGTTGTCTGAAATTGAAGCGGCCATGCGTCAGCCGGAAGTGCATATCACGGTAAGCCTGGGATTCAAGTCTAGATTTAATTGGACGGTGTACACATGCGATTTGTCACGCGAATATATTACGATTAATGCGGATTACCATACGTGAGGTGTGACGTAACGGGTTCAACAAGGACGCGGGGGCTGGGCAGTCGGCTGCGATAGGCAAGCCGCGGGGACAGTGGCTGGTTTCTTGATGAACGCGGGACGTGCGTGCTCTTTTTGGCAATCCAATTCGAGGCGATAGCCCCACTGGTACGCCACACCTGCCGCGGCGAAATGTGGCGAAATGCATCTTTCGGCATGTCAAAAAAATGGTCTGATTGTGTGGTTTTACTACGAGATGGCAAGGCGTGGCGGCAAAAACGCCGCGGCGGCACAAAAATTTCAGGCACGGCAAGTTTATTCTTGACTTCCGCCGTTCTGTACGCCAAAATATGACATGAGCAAATCGCTTATTGGTCGCACGAAAATGCTGCTCATTCTCATCATGCGGCCTGAAGAACTTTTTTTTGGGAGGCAACGATGCTCGGCACGTTGGCTAGTCGGCGCGTAAAAAACGCCTTGGGCTTCACGCTTATTGAGTTGCTGGTGGTAATCTCCATTATCGCGATACTGATCGCGCTCTTGTTACCGGCCTTGGCCAAAGCTCGGGATGAGGCAAATAAGGTGGTCTGCTCAAGCAATTTGCGAGAGATGGGCCTTGGCATGGCTGAGTACGCCCACGAAACGGGCGGCTTTTATCCGGGCTGTTACGGTATGTCATCGTACAATATTCCATGTATTACCTGGGCGCCGCGCCTGAGCAAAGAAATGGGCAACGACCAGAAGCTCTTTCTGTGTCCGTCCCGCCCGTCCAATTTCGCGTGGCAATATAAGCCTAATGCGAACGGTCCGTATCGATATCCGGACGCCACGTATCCGGATGTTGGGTGGGGATACCGTCTGCATCAGCCAATGCTTTTAGCCGTGGCCGGCGGTTCGGTGCCTTTCTCCTACGGATATAACGATTGGGGTACCTTGGGCGTTGGACCAGCCCCCGGCGGCGAGCAGAAGGGAATGGGCGGCGATATGTGGCGTTTTCCTCCCGTCACCGAGTCCATTGTCGTAGACCCCGTCGAAATGATCGCAATTGCCGACCGTGTGGACAGCGTGACCCCCGGCAATAAATATGACCCGGTTGGCTACTACCCCTACCAGTACAACATTGACCCGACGACGCCGGCGGAATACCCGGGCGCCATTCATGATGGTGGCGCAAATGTGCTGTTCTGTGACGACCATGTGACCTGGCATCTGCAAAGCCAACTCACGAACGTGATGGCGAACACTGCGTCGGCACACCTTGAGGATATGATGTGGAATAACGACCACAGCTACTGGCCTCCCTATTAACATGCGTCATAGTCATCGCGATAATCAGCGGCGGTACGGCGGCCCGTACCGCCGCTGTTTTTTTAGGCGGTTCCATGATTTGCTGCCGACGCGGGCGCTTACGGCCTGCGTCGTATGTAAAGGGTTTCCCCACTGGCGTAGCGCAGCGGACCGGCGACGCATTGAACAACTGTGTCCGCGACATCTTCAGGCATAAGGGCATCGTCCGGCGCGACTTGCTCGTTACTAAACAATGAACGCAACATTTCTGTTTCCACGGCTCCGGGCGCAATGCAAAATGCCCCGATGCCGTGCGGCTGCCCTTCACGGTCCCAGATGCTTGTGAGCATGTTCAGGCCCGCCTTGGCAATGCCATAAATGGCCAGGCCCGGAAACGGGTCGCGCGCCGCCTGGCTGGAAATGTA
>JAJZCU010000480.1 GCA_021828935.1 Planctomycetota bacterium
CTGGGACCACTCGCGCCTCGTTCCAGGGGGTTTTACCCCTGGCTATTTTCAGGCGCCCAAAGGGCTACGGGGCACAGGCCATGCCCGGCCTGATGAAAATTCCCGGCCGCGACAGTTGTTTAGCCCCCCCATGGCTCATGCGGCGTCCGGGTGCGCGGAACGGCCCCGCGGCGGGCGGCGGTCGGGTACGCCACGATGGCGCAGCGAAAAGTATCCGCCGGGGCGGCTTTTTTGACAAATTTCACGCAGCAACCCCGTCGTGATCGCGCCGATGCTGCCGACGTTGCGATCGGCCAAAAGCGGCGCACGGCCGCCGCCGGTAACCAGAATGGTTCGCATTCCCGCCCGCTGTGCCGCTTGCAGCGCCGCCGGGGCCTGATCCACCAGCACGCAACATGCCGGCGCAGCGCCGCTGGCGGCGGCGGCGGCTAACAACAATTCGCTGAAGCTGCTCGGCCGATAGTCCGGCGTCTCACGCCAAAGCAAACCGCACAGGCCCGTCAAATCCAGCCGGGTTAATAACGCCGCCGCCGAAACATGGGCCGCGGGCAGCATCACCGGCAGACCGTCCAACTGGCAGGCGGCGATGAGGTCCAAGGCGTCGGCGGAGATGGCGTTGGTCGGCAGGCCGGACAGGCCCTGATGGAAATGATCTTCCTTGCGTCGCACCAGCAACTGTTTTTCCTCCCCCGCCCAGCCCCGGGCGTGGCCGCCCAGAAATTTCTCCGCGGCCTCCATGCCGGTGCATCCCCGCAGGTTTTGATATGCGGCGCGGTTAAAAGGCAGCCCCAATTCCTGCGCCACGGTATGCCAGGCCATGTAATGCAGTTCATCGCTGTGGGCCAACAGACCGTCAAGCGGCAAAAGAACGCACAAGCGAGTGACAGCACGGGCATTCGCGTTTTCACGCGCGGGCGTTGCCGCAGCGCAGACCACCGCGTGCGGTGGGTTGACTTTTTGATCATTCTGGGGCATAGTTGCACCGATGTGCGTTAGCAAAAAGACCTGCTGGCCTGCTTTGGCTTATCGACCAATGTTCTGCAAACCGCTTTATTTTTGGCGGGGCTAGGCGGCGAGTTCGGGTTTTTGTGCAACGGTTGGCCAAGCCTTGTTCCTGCCGCGAGCGGGTCAGGGCTTTTTTTATAAATGCGGCGGCGCGGGCGAGGACGGCAGTTTCTGCGCGAGGCTTCTGGACCTCGCCACAGCGGCGTTTATTCCCGGATGCTTTCCGGTTGCCGGGGCAAACTGCCAGCGGGCCTTGGCGGTCATCTCAGGCGCCGACCGCGGCCCGGTTTTGAGGAATTTAATATGATTATTGTGATGGAATCATCGGCAGGCAAGGAACAGGTGGACCATGTGGTCACACTGCTGCGCGAAATGGGCCTCAAGGAACACGTGATTCAAGGCTCTGAACGCACGGTGGTGGCGGCGATCGGCGATGACCGGGCCAAAGATAAAGACGCGTTGGAAAACGCCCCCGGCGTGGAAAAAGTGATGCCGGTGCTGGCGCCCTACAAAATGGCTTCGCGCGAGGTCAAGACGCAGCGCACCGTGGTGGCGTTGGGCGGCACGCTGGGCGGAACCGTGGGCGGCAAAAAAATCGCGATGATCGCCGGGCCATGTTCCGTGGAAGACCGCAATAAATTAATAGAAGTGGCGCACATGGTCAAAGAGGCCGGCGCAACGGCGCTGCGCGGCGGGGCCTTCAAGCCGCGCACCAGCCCGTATGCGTTTCAGGGCCTGGGAGAAAAAGGCCTGCAAATGCTGGCCGAGGCCCGAGATCGCACCGGCCTGGCCGTGGTCACGGAAGTCATGGCCGTTGAACAGGTGCCCTTGGTGGCCAAATATGCCGATGTGTTGCAGGTAGGCGCCCGGAACATGCAGAACTACAACCTGCTGTGGGCGGTGGGTGATCAACAAAGGCCGGTGTTATTAAAGCGCGGCTTAAGCGCCACGCTGGAGGAATTCATGCTGGCGGCGGAATATATTATCAGCCGCGGAAATCCCAATGTCATGTTGTGCGAGCGCGGCATCCGCACCTTTGAAGGGTACTGCCGCAACACGCTGCCGCTGGCCATCGTGCCGGAAATACACCGCATCAGCCATCTGCCCATTGTGGTCGACCCCAGTCAGGGCACGGGCCATGCGCATTTGGTCCCGGACATGTGCAAGGCCGCCATCGCGGCGGGCGCCGACGGCTTGATTGTGGAAGTACACAACGATCCCGAACATGCGCTCACGGATGGGGCACAATCCATCACGCCGAAAATGCTGGAATCAACCATGGCAATTCTGCGCAAAATCGCCGCCGCAGTGGACCGGGAAATGTAAACGGCAGCGGACACAAAACTTGCCTATCAAAGTTATATAGCCGCCGGCTTGCCGGTGGTTGTGCCCGGCGACGGTGCGTGGCCCTTTCACAGCCCCTGCCTGGGCTGATGAAAACCCCCGCCCGTAGTTCATCCCGTTTTTGTTGCGCTGGAAAAGGCCGCTTTGCGTTGGGAAAATAGCGTGCGGCCAAACGTTTGCCTGGCCCAGTCCCGGACGTCGGCGGTGCG
>JAJZCU010000481.1 GCA_021828935.1 Planctomycetota bacterium
AGTGCGGGTTTTTCCTGCGTTTTGCAGTGCCGCGGGCGCCGATGTCGGGGGCGGGCACGGTGGCCAGCGTGTCATTGGCGATTTGCTGGGCCGCCGTGATGGCCCGCACAAAATCCTGATCGCGTTGCCCGTCAACGATGGCCGCAAAGCGGATGAGACTTTTATCCACGGCAATCTGCAGCGCGGCGCTTCTTGTGACATGGGCGTAGGTAAGCGCCCAGTTCATAATAAATGGCTGGCCGCGGCCGATGAGCTTCAGCAGGGCAGCCTGCCGGCCGTGGCGTTCAATGGCGTCCTGGGCCACGCGGACGATGGCCTTCACCAAATGCGATTTTGACCGAAAAAGAGGGGCGATGTCGGCGGCCTTCAGGTCTCTGGCGTTGGCGATGCACATGAGCGCCAATTGCAACTGGTAGATGAGAGGAAGTTTGGCGCTTACCACCGCGCGCAGCAGTTTTCCGGCGGATGGATCGTGCAGCGACAGCAGAAGGTTAACCGCGGCGCGGCGCAGCGCCGGCGACGGATCCTCGGGCCCGGCCAACCGGCGAACAAACGGTTCCGCCGCCACAATTTTATGATCTGAAATGGGCAGTAGCGTGAGGAACTGCAGTTGCACGGAGCGAGCATCGTGGCGTTGTGCCAGCGTTTGAAGAATTTTAAGCCCTTGTTTGAGGAGTACCGGCTGATGCGTTTCGAGCATCACCAGCGCGGCATGGTACCGGACGCTCCGATGGGTATTGGCGGCAAGGCGCTCCAGCACGGCGGGCCGCACCTGAAGCCCGCGTTGCACCAGCGCGGCAACGGCGTGCAGCCGATACCAGGCCAGGGGCGCTTGTGCGGCAATTTTTACTAATTGTTGCTGGGACATATGGCCGTGAATCAGCAGTCCGGCCAGGGCGCCGCCCCAAAGGTTCGGATGCTTCGCGTGCAACAGGCGGTGCATGGGTATGGTGGCGGGATTTTGCGTCACGAAATTGGCGGCCAGGATTCCCAGGATTGCCACCCTGGCGTCTTTGGAATGGCGGGCTTGCTCAAAGATGGGCAGCAACGCCGGATCGTCGGCGCCGCGTAAGGCCGAGATGACCTCATACGTGCGCGGCGCCGGCTTGGCCAAGGCCTCGCGCCAAAGACGCGCGGTGGCGGCAATCGGCGGCGAAATGGGCGAGGCGGCGTCGCCGCGGGCCGTCCGCGCGGCCGGCAGTCCGGTGCCAATGGTCAAAGATGTCAGCGTAGCCAAAATACCGCGGCGACCGCAAAGCTGGGGCATGCACAATTCTCCGGCTGGAAAGTGAGGCATTGTAGCAGAAGTTCAGGGTATAACCATGAAGGGGGGCTGCCATGCCGGCCGCGGGTGTGGCAAAGGTTTGGGGGGGGCGAGAAATCCGGCGCGGCGGCCATCGCAGAATAAAATCCAGTCCCATGGTTAGCCGCCCCCGCAGAGTCGCGTGGGCGCGGGACCGGTTTGATATTTTGTTGGACAATGGCCGGCGTCCGAACCCGTCGGCCAGCCGAACGCGCCGGTCCGCAAATGCCGACGTATGGCGCTCGTCGCCCGCCGCGAATGGGGCAGTGCGATATTGGCCCCGTGTTTCAACACGGGGTGGCACATCCCCCCAAATGTAAGCCCCGGCGGGGCGGAAGAATTTCTGTCCAAGTATGGGGACACGGCCGAGGGAGTCCTCACCCCCGACGGGCGCCCGCGGATTTTATCACGCCGATGAACGAACCGCCGATGACGCGGATGAACGCTGATACGACGCAGCGCGGCGCCCTATGAGACTTTTTTTCCCCGGAAGCATGGCGGCGCACGGGCGAAATAAAAGAACCGCTGAGACGGCAAGGTCGCGGAGAACGACGATCATGGGGGGGCGGGCGTCGATAAAAACGCAATGACGTGTTGACGTCAGTATGGGTTGGAATAATGCAAGATGGCCTCCCCTAACGCCAGACCCTCAAAAACCCTCCCTCGTTCCGCGGCGTCGTCTCAGCGCTTTCCGCGCCCCAGCGGTTTATTATATAACCTTCCATCGGCTGCGGGCGTCCACATAATCGTCGCTGCCGACGATGGTCTGGCCCGGTGAAACTCTCGGCGTAAAACGGATCGCGGGTGCAAAGGTTAAATTTTCCAGGCGAAACGCTGGCGCCGCAAACGTGTTATTTCGTGCCACTGGGAGGATCTTTCACAGGCCCCATTCGCCGACACCGGGTGCGGCATATCCGCCAGCGCGATGGCACATTTGGGCGCCGGCGCCGCCGCAGCGCCGCCGAATTGTGCCGCCGCCACGCGCCCGCCGCGGCTCGATCGGGCCGGCGTGGACGGCCCCGATGGCCACGGCAGTTTGCAAAGCACGCCCAAGGCGAACCTCACCCCGGTTGCGGCAGGGGGCCGGCGGCGCCGGCGGGCGTTTCGCGCGCGCGGGCTTCGTTCTCGCGGCGGGCCTCGGCGGCGCGGCGCTGCTGTTCCGCGGCCAGCAAGTCCGTAACGGTGGGCTTGCTGATGGTTTCGCCGAGCAGAATTTTCCGCACATCCTCGGCATCCAGCGTTTCATACCGA
>JAJZCU010000482.1 GCA_021828935.1 Planctomycetota bacterium
TCTTAATAAGCAATGGCAGGTTCAGATTCGCCAGCCCTATTTAAAGCGACAACTCAAACCGCTGTTACGGGGTTTTAAGCGCTTGCAAACCGGCAAAGCCACGCCGCATTGGATGAAGAACGCCTGTGCGGTTCGCGTGAAATGGCTGGCCCGGCAAATTGAAATTCAGAAGCTGGGGCGCGAGGCGCTTTCCACCAAAAAGCTCAATCAGCAATTGGCGCCCTATCAGGAAAGGTGGCAAAAGGCCAAGTCGGCCCTGCGCACCGTGCGCGAGCGCGCCCCGTTTTTGGCCAAGGGCACCTTGCAAACCAGCAAGGCGCTGCGTTCAACCTATGTACTTGTCAACCCAAATACCGGGCGCGTGGTGGCGTATATTGATCCCAGTTCGGCCATTAACATCGCCAAGCTGCTGGGCGAGTACATCGGCGTGAAGGGTCGCGTGGAAGGTTCATCCGGGCTGCTGGTGAAGCGGATCAAGGCGTTAAGCGCCACGATGCTGCCGCCGCCGGTGGCGCGCAGCGTGCCGCAGGCGCGGTGAGGCCGGCCTTGGATTTGCATTGGCGCATCGAAACCCCCCGCCGTGAATAGGCGGGCCGCGGGCGTGCGCCCGCTGCTGCAGGAGAGACCGTTGCGGATGCCTTTGACCTCGCGCCGTTCCATGGAAGGCGGGCTGTATTTCGGTCAAGCCCCGTGGAATCCGGACCGTTTGACGGCCGGCGCCATGGCCCGGGCGCAGCCGTCGGGCGCCGCCGTCCCCGGCATGCTGTCGCTAAATAACCTGTTAAACCAGATGTCCGCCGGTGGCTTAACTGCCACGAGCCTGTGGACGCCGCCCCTGGACCGGCAATTATCGCGTTGCGCCGGCCGGGTGATGCGGGCCATTGTGTTGAATTGCATCCCTGAAACCCCCGAATCCAATTTGCCCCTGGCGTTGGCAACGCTGGATATGCCCAATCTTCTGGCCGGCCTGGCCCTTCTGAAGCACGCAGTTCCGCACCGCACCACAATCATTGTTTCCGACCGCGGTGACCGGCAGCTTTACCGGCAGTTAAAGGCGGTGCGGCGCAAGCAGAACGTCCGGTTGACGCCGCTTGTGAACCGGTATCCGCTGACCCAACCCACGGTGCTGTTGCACAGCCTGTTTGGTTGCCGTTTGCCCGTGGACGCACTGCCCACGGAGGTGGGCGTGTTGCTGGCGGACCCTGTGGCATGTTGGGCCCTGGGACGCTTCGTGCGATTTGGTTTGCCGGTCACGCACCGACCGGTGCAGGTATTTCGGCTGCATGCGCTGCCCGCGCTGGGCTTGGCCGAAATTGGCGTTCCGCTGGCGGCATTTCTGAGCGAATGTAACGCCCCATGTGAAGGGCAGCAATGCATTGTGAACGGCATGTTAACGGGGCGAAAGGTTGATCCCAAGGTCGCTGGGGTGACGCTGGACACGCAATCGATTGCGTTGCGGCCGGCGCCGGTGGAGGAAATTTCATACCCGTGCATACGGTGCGGCTGGTGCGTGGATCACTGCCCGACGGGTTTAAATCCCGCATGGCTGTTTGCGCAGGCGCCGCGGAACACGGCGGAATCGCGGGCCCAGGCCAGCCATTGTGTTTCATGCGGATTGTGTAGCTATGTATGTCCATCAAGACTTCCGCTGACGGCGGCGATTGTGCGGCTGCGCGCCTCCGGCCATGAAGTTTGATAAGATTGTATTGTCAGCCACCGTTCTGTGGTAAGTATGAGCGAACTGGTCAATACCCGGGAAACCGCGGACGCAACGCCGTCCCGCGCGGCGGCGCCCGCAGCGGCCGCGGGCGCAACCGTCGCGTCCGCGCCGGAAATTCCCGCATTGGTTGCCAACGCTCCATGGGTGGTGTGGCCGGTGGGACGGCGGGAATTCTATGCGGTGATTGCCTTCGCGCTGGGTTTGCCGCTGGCGTGGGGCGCGTTGATTTTTGGCTGGCAGGCCCTGGGGCTGATATTGGTAACGCTGGCCGGCGCGTCGGTGATGTATACGTTCTTAAAATTGTGGATGCCAAGCAGCGTGCGGCTGCAGTATAGTCATGTGGCCGCGTCCGCGCTGGCGGTGGCGGCCCTGGCGTATCCCTTGACGCCGTGGCCATACATGGTGGCGGCGGGCATAATCACCGCGTTGCTGGCGTGGCTGCTGGGGGGGCCGGCGCGGGGGCGCCCGCCCGCGGTGCTGCTGGTGGCCGTGGCATTAAGCCTTATTGTTCGCACGCCCCGGCGCTGGCCGTTGCTGGCGCGTAACGCTTTGCTGTGGGGCAATGCTCGTCATGCCGTGAAAATCGGCCGTTATATGTGGCCGCAACGGCATGCATTGCACGGCGCGGCGGCGGCGCTGATGCAACGTCCCAGCCGCGCCTTGAACCGGCTTTACCGGACCATCTGGCGCGCGCCGCACAGCCATTTTGCCGCGCGGCAAATTCAACTGGCCATGGTATTCCGCCTGCCGGCGCCGCGTATGCTGTTTTCCGGGATCATGCCTGGTCGTGTGGGATGTGCTGGCATTGCCCTGGTCGCGGCGGCGGGGCTG
>JAJZCU010000029.1 GCA_021828935.1 Planctomycetota bacterium
CGTGATGCGCTGCGTGAGGCCCCGCTGCAACAGGTCAAATTCAGCGGGCGGAGTATGCGGGAAAGCTGGAGGCGGGGGATATTCTATTCTTCCCGCGGATACCGTTTGAGTTTCCAGACGCCCAACAGAAATACCTGCTAAGCGTGCGGCAAATGGAGTCGGGGCATCACAAGAACATTGCGTATAAGCCGCGTAAAGATGCGGTGAGCAATTTTTCCAAAAACAGCGCCGATCAGGAACAACTGCGCGTGGCGCTGCGTGATTTTTCAAATCGGGCCACGGGATTTTTGCGGGAATTCTTCCCGATGTATGCCGCGAAGTGGCGTCTGGATTACGCCAGCTTTCGGCCCATCGAAGAGCAGGGCCGCGATTTGCCCCTGCGTTCGCGCAACGATCTGCTTCACACGGACGCATTTCCCACGCGACCGACCAACGGCGATCTTATCCTGCGGTTCTTTGTGAATATAAACCCGGATGAATCGCGCGTGTGGAACACCAGCATTCCGTTTGAGCCGTTGGCCCAAAAGTACGGTCGGCAGGCGGGCCTGGATGCAGTCGTGCGGCAGGCAAAATCGCCGCTGCGGCGACCCCTGGGCCTTGCGGCGCGGGCCGGGCAGATGATCGGCTTGAAGACGCCCGACCGTTCGCCCTACGACCAATTCATGTTGCGATTTCATCATTATTTGAAAGAGAATTCTGATTTTCAGCGCGACGGCCCCAAGCTGCGCTCTGAATTTCCACCCGGCTGCGCCTGGATGGTATTCACCGACGTGGTGCCCCATGCCGTGGTATCGGGCCAGTTTGCGCTGGAGCAAACATACATGATCGCCTATGATTCCCTGACCCACCCGGAGCGCGCCCCGGTGCGGGCACTTGAGCGGCTGGCTGGTGTTGCATTGATTTAGACGCGGCCGCATAATGTCCGTGGCGGAGTTGAGTCGAACGAGCGAAAGGATTGCCTTCGCACATGTTCGACCGGTATCAATATGCGGGCATTTTTGACGAAATGTTCGCCGGCGACGGAACCATCCGCCTGCATTACGCGCCGGTTTTCGACCGGCTCGACCGCCTGGGCCAGGGGGCCGTGCTCCGGCGGGCCGACGCCGCCAAAACGCTTTTCCGCGTGCAAGGCATCACCTTCACGGTGTACCAAGACGCCGACGGGGTGGAAAAGCTTTTCCCCTTCGACCTTGTGCCGCGCATTATTCCCGCCGCTGAATTTGACCTGTTGCAGCGGGGCCTCACGCAGCGCATCACGGCGCTGAATCATTTCTGCCATGATATTTACCACGACCAGCGCATCCTGCGCGAAAAAGTTGTTCCCCCGGAAATGATCTACACCGCGCGCATGTTTCGCCGCGAAATGCTCAACGTTGACGTGCCGGGCGGAATTTATGTGAACATTTGTGGAACGGATTTAATTCGCGATTCCGACGGCCGGTATCTGGTGCTGGAAGACAACTGCCGCACGCCCAGCGGCGTGAGTTACGTGCTGGAGAATCGGTCGGTGTTGAAGCGCGTGTTTCCGCTTTTGTTTACAGAATATCGCGTGCGCTCGGTGGAGGATTATCCGCTGAACCTGCTGCGCAGTCTGCAGCACATCGCCCCCGGCGGCAACGACAACCCGCGCGTGGTGGTGCTGACGCCCGGCGTATTTAATTCCGCTTATTACGAACACAGTTTTCTGGCCCGGCAGATGGGCGTGCAAATGGCCGAGGGCCGTGATTTAATTGTCAATGACAATGTGGTGTTCATGCGCACCACCGCGGGTCTGCAGCGCGTGGACGTAATCTACCGGCGCGTGGATGACGATTATCTTGACCCATTGTGCTTTCGGCCCGACAGCAGTCTGGGCGTGCCGGGGCTGATGAACGCCTACCGTGTGGGAAATGTGGCCATTGCCAACGCCGTGGGCGCCGGCATCGCCGACGACAAGGCCATTTACCCGTATGTGCCGGATATGATCCGCTTTTATTTATCAGAAGAACCCATTCTGGCCAACGTGCAAACGTTCATCTGCGCCCGGGAACTCGACCGCCGATACGTGCTGGATCACCTGGAAAAGCTGGTGGTAAAGGCCACCAACGAGGCGGGGGGCTACGGCATGCTCATGGGGCCAATGTCCACCGCGGCTCAGCGCGCGGAATTTGCCGAAAAGATAAGGGCCGACCCGCGCAATTACATCGCGCAGCCGCTGGTGCAGTTCAGCCAGCATCCGAGTTTAATAGACAACCATTTTGAGGGCCGGCGCGTGGACCTGCGGCCGTACATACTCTTCGGTTCGGATATTAAGGTAATGCCGGGGGGCCTTACGCGGGTGGCGCTGCGGGCGGGCAGCATGGTGGTAAATAGTTCGCAGGGGGGCGGCAGCAAGGATACGTGGGTTTTGGAGGACGATGCGCCATGATGCAGCCAATGTCGCAATCCATGCAGGGCATGACGCAAACGCTGGGAGGATCGGCGGCGGGCCCAGCGCAGGCGGCCATGCAGCCGATGCTGTCACGCGTGGCGGACGCAGTTTTTTGGATGAGCCGATATGTGGAACGGGCGGAGCATTTGGCGCGCCTGGTGCTGGTGAATACGCATGTGCTGGTGGACGCAGGCGAGTTGGCGCCGGAATTATCGCGCCGGTTCTGGAATGATTTAATGGACATCGGACGGCCGGTGCTCAAGGCGCCTGCGCCGCCGCGGCCCGCGCTGGACCGGCAGGCCATTGTACAGCATTTGTTATTTGACGTAGAAAATCGTTCCAGCGCGGTGAATTGCGTGGCTCGGGCGAGGGAAAACGCCCGGGCCATTCGGGAGATCATTTCAGCGGAGATGTGGGAATGCATCAACAGCCTGTACTGGGCCACCCGGCCTGACCAGGTGGCGCAGGAAGAAAATCCGGTGGAGCTGTGCCGGCACATTACCACCGCGTCATTTACGTTTCAGGGCTTGACCGACCAAACCATCACGCATGGGCAGGCCTGGCTGTTCGCTTCCCTGGGGCGTTATCTTGAGCGCATTGACATGACATGCCGCATCTTCTGTGCCCGGTCCACCACGCTCGTTGAAACCGATGAACTGCTGGAGCCCGCCCTGCGCAACATTCAGTGGATGGCGCTGCTGCGGGCCTGTTGTTCCATTGAAGTGTTTCGCCGCAGCCACGGGGGGGATGTACATCCGTCGCTGGTGGCGGAATTTATTATCTTGCGCCGCAGTTTTCCGCGCAGCATGTATTTCTGCGTGGCCGAATCGCTGGAATCCCTCCGGCAACTGCGCGGCTTGGTGGGCGGCGACGGCGTGGATGATTTCGAACGCATTTTGGGCCAACTGACCGCGCGTTTGCAATATGCGTCCGTATCTGAACATTCCATCAAGGAAATTGTCCAGTTTGTGCTGGAAATAAATGCGGCCACCACCGCCGCCACCGCCGCCATGCAGGAACGTTTTTTCCTTCGTTAAACGCCCCACGGGAGTTGCAACCATGCTGTTAAAAATTGTCCATGAAACCAAGCTCACTTACAGCGATCTGATCGCCGAAACGGTCATGGAGCTGCGCGTGGCCCCGCGCCAGGAGCCCCAGCAGCACCGGCTGGCGTTTGAATTGGCCATCGGCCCGGCGGCGCCGGTGGAAAGTTATTTTGATTTTCTGGGCAATCTGGTACACGCATTTTCGGTCAATGCGCCGCACAAGGAACTGCACATTACCGCGACCAGCGTCGTGCAGACCAGCGGGGCGGTTTCGCCGGCCGAGCAAGCGGACTTGTATGATCCCGACGCGGCGCATGACTACACGCTGCTGGACTACCTGCAATTCAGCGACGTTGTCGTGGACTGTCCGGAACTCAAAGCTGTGGCGCGGGGCTTTCGGGTACGGCGCGGCGAGCGGTTGTGGCAGGCCTGCGAACAGATTATGAACCACATCAACAGTCGTTATGAATATAAAAAGGGCGTTACCACCGCCGCCAGCCCCATCAGCGACATCTTAACAATTAACAGCGGCGTGTGTCAGGATTTTACCCATTTAATGATCGGCATCTGCCGGGCGCTGCGCATTCCCGCCCGTTATGTAAGCGGGTTTATTTATTCAGGAGACCACGGATACCGCGGCGCGTCACAAAGCCATGCCTGGTGCGAAGTTTATTTCCCCGTCGGCGGCCATTGGATCGGTTTCGACCCCACCAACAACTGCGTGGCCGGTCCGCAATTTGTCAAAGTGGCCGTGGGGCGCGATTACCATGATATTCCCCCTAATCGCGGCGTATTTCGCGGCCGGGCCGATGAAAGCATGGACGTTCGCGTGGACATCACGCAGCTTAACAAACTACCCAACAAGCTGCGGGCGGAATTTATCAGCGGTCTTTCCGTGCCCGTATACGGCAATCGCAACGCGGCGGCGTGGTCCGTGGATGGCGCCGTGCATGACCAACAGCAACAGCAACAGCAACAGCAACAGCAGCAGCGGCAACGAGAACATCACCAGCAGCAGGAACTATTGAGCGGTGGCCCGCTTCCGGCCTGAAACATACATCATAAGAATCGTCAAGTCCGAGGGCGTGAGGCCTTCCAAACGCGAGGCCTGACCCAGCGTTCCGGGGTGAAACTTATTCAGCGCTTCCCGGGCTTCCTTGCGCAGCTCCACCATGGCGGCAAAGTTTATATTTGCAGGCAGAATTTTGTCTTCCAGTGCATGCAGATGGGCGGCGGAACGCTTTTCCCGTCCAATGTATCCCGCATAACGGGCTTGAATTTGTACGTCCGGCATTACCGCACATATCGTCGGCTCAGCGAACATTGCCCTTAATTGTGGCGAATTTATGCGTGACGACAGTTCTTCCCACGCCACGTCAGGGCGGCGGAGCAAGTCGTAAGCGCACACGCCCTCGGTGGTACGGCAGGTACGCAGAGTTTGCATGGCGGCAGTCATGGCTGCGAGTTTGGCTTGCAGGCGTTCCAGCCGCGGTCGGGTTGCCAGGCCCAGTTCGTACCCCGTTTGGGTGAGACGCTGGTCGGTGTTGTCGCTGCGCAGGGTCAGACGAAATTCGGCCCGGCTGGTGAACATGCGATACGGCTCGGTGGGGGTCTTGGTAATTAAATCGTCAATCATCACGCCGATGTAGGCCTGGTCTCGCCGCAGCGTAAACGGGCCTTCGTCGCGAATCCGCCGCGCCGCGTTGATCCCGGCCACCAAGCCCTGCCCGGCCGCTTCTTCATAGCCGCTGGTGCCGTTGATCTGCCCGGCCAGGAAAAGGCCGGCTACGCGGCGCGTTTCCAGCGTGGCGCTGATTTGGTGCGTGGGGCAAAAGTCATATTCCACTGCATATCCCCATTTCAATATGCGGGCATGTTCCAGGCCGGAGATGCCATGCACGATTCTTTCCTGCACGTCCGTGGGCAGGCTGGTGGAAATGCCGTTGCAATAAATTTCATTGGTGTCCAGGCTTTCGGGTTCCAGAAACACCTGATGTTGCGGTTTATCAGCAAATCGCACCACCTTATCTTCCAGACTGGGGCAATAACGCGGTCCGCGGCCATGAATTTGGCCGCTGTACATGGGGGCGCGGTGTAGATTCTCCCGAATCAGCGCGTGAATAGGTTCATTGGTGTAGGTGATCCAGCAGGGCGACTGCGACAGCAGCGGAAATTGCCGGGCCAGCGGGGCGTCCGGCGTGCCGGTGAGGTCACTAAATGGAACGGGAACCGCATCACCGGGTTGTTGTTCAAGCGCCGAAAAGTCCACGGTTTCCCGAGCGACGCGCGGTGGCGTGCCCGTTTTCAGGCGACCCAATTCGAAGCCCAGGGCCTCCAGACACGCCGACATTCCCCGGGACGATTGTTCACCCACGCGGCCCCCTTCGGTTTTGGCTTCACCGGTGTGCATGAGGCCGCGGAGAAACGTGCCGGTGGTGACAATGGCACAGCGGCAATGGAGCGTTTCGCCGGACTCCAAGGCTACGCCGGCAATGCGCCTGGCGGCCGGTTGGGTGGTCGCTTCGAGCGCGGAGAGCGGTTCAACGAGCAGTCGATCCGCAATGCCGGACACAACGGTTAGATTCGGGCAGTGTTCACGCAGCAGTTGCTGCACCGCGCGGGCGTAGGCGTATTTGTCCGCCTGGGCGCGCGGGCTTTGCACCGCCGGACCTTTGGATTTATTTAACATGCGGAACTGAATGCCGGCCGCGTCGATGGCGTGGCCCATCAAGCCGCCCAGCGCGTCAATTTCGCGCACCATCTGCCCCTTGGCCAGCCCCCCGATCGCGGGGTTGCAACTCATGCGGCCAATGGCGTTGGGGTCCATGCTCACCAGAGCCACCGTGCCCCGACCGGCGAGCATGTGCGCCGCCGCCCACGCCGCCTCGACGCCCGCGTGTCCGCCGCCGATGATGACGATATCAAAATAATTTAAGCGTTGCGATCTCACTTTTTACGTCCCGCCGGTTTGATGCCATAAATGGCCGCCGTGGCGGGGCGGATGCGGATGCTGATAATCGGGGGCTTTTTACCGGTTACCGTACCGTTGGAATCAGGGGCGACGGGGGTGTTGGCAATTTTATAAACCACGGACATTCCCTTGAACACCCTGCCAAACGCCGTGTACTGACCATTTAACGACGGCGAAGCCTTGGTGACAATAAAGAACTGGGATCCAGCGGAATCTTTGGGCTGGCTGCGCGCCATGGACAGCACGCCGGGAACATGGGGTTTGTCATTAAATTCCTGCACCACGGCATAGCCGGGGCCACCGGTGCCGGCGCGGCCGCGTATGTTGCTCACCGAATCGCCGCCCTGAATCATAAAATTTTTAATAATACGGTGAAAATTTGAGCCGTCGTAAAAACGCTGATGGGCCAGGTAGATAAAATTTTCCACGGTATGCGGCGCGACATTGTAATAAAAGCGGGCGTCGATCGTGCCCAGGCCCGTTTTAATCCTTGCGTACTGGAGGGCCTGCAGATGAATGGCCACGGGTTTGAATTGGGCCAACATCGCGGCCTGCTGCGCCTTGGGCATGCCGGCGACCTCGCTTTTGAGCTGCTGCAGCATGGCCCCCGACTGCCCCGGGTTGTTCAGCGTTTCAATGACCAGGGGCGTCGCATTTTTCCAGGTAAGAATGTAGGTTCCCGTGTTTTCTATCTGCGGAAAAAAGCGGACCAGATTCACCTGGCCATGCACAAAATGGGCGTGCTTCACGGGCTTCGCGGCAATGGCTTTGCCGCCGAAGGTGTACAGGTCAAACAGCGGCCGGTTGTGGTCGGTGATAATGTCGCCGGTGGCTGGGGCGGTAAAGCCGCCGAGGCGTTCGGCGGCGCGCAGGCCCACGGAAAGGGCGCGGCGGGCGCGGGCCGTTTGCGCGGTGGCGAAGCGCACCAGCACGGGCCGTTGCGGTTGCACGTAGCCGCGCACAGGCAGCAGGGCAAAAATGGCGTGAATGGCGAGGCGGGCGGCGGTCATGGTCGTTTTCTCCAAAAGATTTATCAGCGGCGCCGGGACAGACCCGACTGGAACTTCACGCGCCGTTTCCTGGCGCGCGAAAGGGTCATTATAGGGCAATTGTGGAATTTGTAGAGGGGGCGGCAGGAATAGGCAGAGTCGCGTTGTTGCGCTCGATCCCGAAAGTTCGGGCGCGCGCATACGTTGGATAAAAACCCCGGTCGTTTACCTGCGCCTGTGGGTTGGCCCGCCGGCGTATATATATGCCGGCTAAAATGCACTGGCGACGGTAAAAATTACCAGTTTTCCAGGTCGCCCACCAGTTCCTCCACCAGGTCTTTCATGGTGACCAGGCCCACGGCGCGCTTCTGTTTGTCCATGACGATGGCCATGGGCCGGCGCTGGGCCTGCAGCAGGGCCATGGCGGTGCGGATGCTGTGATCGGTGGCCACCGTGATGGCCGGCCGGATGTGGCGTTGCAGGTCAAACTTGCCGGGATCGGCCAGCACGTCAAGTACCTGCACCACGCCCAGGACATGGGCGGGGCTGTCTCCGAGCACGGGCATGCGGGAAACGTTGTAGCGGCGGGCCAGGGCCAGGAAGCCATCGCGTGAGATGCGCGAGGGGGCGCCCACGACGCGGTTCCATGGGATCATGACGTCGCGCACGGTGAGGCGGGCCAGGCGCAGCGCGCGGCGGATGATGTCTTGTTGCGCGTCGGTAATGATGCCCGTGGCGGTGGATTCTTCCACCAGCAGATCAAACTGTTGGCGGAGGGTCAGCGCGCCCGGGGAATCTTCAGATGACCCAGCGAGGCGCAGGGCGGCTTTATCAAGCAGTTTGACCACGGGCAGCAGGGGAATCGCCGTGACCACAAAAAATGCGGGCGCCAGCAGCGGGGCGAAAAAATACATCCAGCGGTCGGCGTAGGTGTAGAAAAGATCTTTAGGAAGAATTTCAGCCAGCACCAGCACCACCGGGGTGATGACCAGGGTGGAGATCAGGGCCGTTTGCCCTTCGCTAAAGCCCTGCCGCGCCAGCAGGACGGTCACGGCGGCGGAAAAGATAAACCCGCACAAATTCTGCCACAACAAAAGGCCTTCCAGAAGGTGGGAAAATCGCTGCACATACCAAGTGAGGCGGCGCGCGTTTTTATCGCCCCGATGGTCGCGCACGCGCAGCTTCAGACGGGAAAGGTTGTACATGCCTGTTTCAGCGCCGCTGGAAATTGCCGAGCCGATCAGGCCAAAAGCCGCGGCCAAAAGCAGGCCCGTTTCCTGCAAGGCGTTCGGTATTGCGGCGAAGGCGTTAGTCATGCGGCGCCTCCGGGCTAAGTTCAATGCGCACCTGGCGCACACGCCGGCCGCGCGTGGATTCCACGGTCATGCGCAGATGCTGCATTTGCACCTGGTCCCCCGTGGCGGGTATCTTTTTTAACAATACCGCCATGAGCCCCGCCACGGTGGAGGCCCGGGTATTTTTCACGCTGGCGCCGAACACATCGGCCCATTGGGCAATGGGCAGATCGCCGGAGACCAGGAAGGCGTTTTTGGCGGCTTCCTGCACCGGCCGGTCTGGTTCTTCGCCGGCGGGGATGTCGCCGACGATCTGGGCCACCACATCTTCCAGGGTAATAAGCCCGGCCACGCCGCCGTATTCATCGACGGCGATGGCGACCTGGATTTTTTTCTGGCGGAATTCGGTGAGCAGCCGGTCGAGGCGTTGGTTTTCCGGTACAAAATGCACCGGGCGCATGATCGTCCGCAGGTCCAGCGGTTTTTCCCGTGGCTCCAGCAGCACGGTTTTCGCATACACAACGCCCAGTAAATTATCAATCTGGCCTTCGTACACCGGAATTCTTTGCAAATGCGTCCGGCGGATCATGTCAAGCAGGGTCTCCCGCGGGTGGCGAATGTTAAAGGCGATGACATCCACGCGCGGCACCATGGCGTTGCGCACCTGCAGTTCCCTCAGGCCCACAATTTCCTGCAGCATTTCGTTTTCTGAAACGTCAATGGCGCCCTGCTGTTCGGACATGGCCAGAAGTTCGCGCAGTTCATCGGTGGAAAAATTCAGGTCAGTGCGGCGGGGGCCGATCAGCCGTTTCACGGGATTGATAATCCAGCGCTGTATGGCGGTGGTAACGGGCCGCAGAATGCGCACCAGGGAGGCCAGCGGCACGGCCAGCACCGGGGCGGTTTTACGCGCGGAGGCGTTGCCCAGCACCTTGGGTAATATCTCGCCGAAGAATGTCACCGCCAGCACCGGGAAGGGCGAAAGCAGCAGCAGCGCCGCCGCGCCAAAGCGCCGGCCCACATTGTCTAATAAAAGCGTTCCGAAGACAAACACCAGAATATTGCACGTCATGCTGCCCAGCATGATGGTAATTAACAGCGGGCGGGTCTGTTCCAGCAGTGCGGTGGCAATGATGTCCAGCCGGCGTTTACTGGCCTTCATGCGGTAACGGTCGTTGGGGCTCAGCGAAAACAGCGCCGTTTCGCCGCACGAAAAGAAGGCGGAACCCAGGATTAAAACCCCCAGGGCCAACAGGATGCCAAGATTTGCGAATAGGAAGGTGGCCAAGTCGTTTACTTTATTCCTCGCAGCGCGATGCGGCAAAGGGCATGTTATCCTATACTGCCGCCTGAGCAAGACCACGGAGCGTTTTTTATGCGCAGAATTGGCCGGGATCAACCCCCGTTTATGCCCCCGATGCAACGGACAATCGCCGCGCGTTTGCCTGCCCGCATCGCTTTCGCCGGGGCCGGACTGGCGTTCTGTTTGGGCATTGCCGGGTGCGGCAATTCCACCCTGCAGCAGCTTGAAACCGCGGCGCCACCTTCGCCGGCCACCCAGGCCACGCGCACCCAGGGGCTTGTTGCATTGTTGGCGGACACGGGCAGTTCCGATGCCATACGCATGCAGGCCGACGCCACCTTAAAGCGCGACGGCAAAACGCATGCGCGCGACCGTCTGGTGGTGCTCAAGCAACTGCTGTACGCGCCGGGCAATGACGCCAAAATGCGCATTTACGCCATGAACCAATTGGTGGCCGCGAACAAAACATTGGCCGGCCGGGCGCTGATGCGCTACCTGCCGGATTTTAACAATCGGCGGGTGCTGCAGCGCGCCTGCGCGCTGGCGGGCGAACTTAAAGACCCGCGTTTGATTGCGCCATTAATAAAATCACTGGACCGGCCGGCAAAAACCATGACGCTGCGCGCCCGGCCGGAAGCGGTGGTGTTGCCGAAACTTTCCGGCATGAGTTTGGGCAAAACATTGGCGAACATGCTGCAGCACGGGCGGCATCCCAATGCGCGCATCGCGGCGCTGGATGTCTTGTGCAAATTGAAAGGGGCGTCGGCAGTCCGGCGGCTGATTCTTTCCAGCCGGGCCGGCAGCGTATTCCTGACGGACCTGCGCTGGTGGGTGCGCAAGTTCCGGGAAGTGCCGCGCGGGCCAACTGAAATCATGTGGGTACAGCATCTGCATATGCTGAAGTATCATGGCGTTATTAAGCGGGCGGCTGCGGCGGAAAAAACGCTGGATGGCCAAAAAGATTTTGTCATGGCGCCGCGGTTTGTAGGTTTATTAAGCTGCCTGCCGCCGCGCGATTTGCTTATTTCACGGCGACGTTTGCTTTCACAGTTGACCACGGCGCTGGGCCGGTACAAGCACCTGCGCCGGCCGGAGCCGTATCCCAAAGGGAACGTGAACCCCACGCTGCAAGCAAACGCGGCGCGGCTTTCACGCTGCGACTTATTAAGTCTGCGGCTGCTGATGCAGGCCTTGGCCACGCCCCGCTTTGTGCGGGCGGTTTATCGCCTGGGCATGCAGGACATGACGAACACGAAAACGGAATTCGGCGGGCTTCTGGCGCTGCGGCATCCGCCTGGCGCCACGCCTCCGTGCCGCGTGTTGTTGCGTTATTATCCGCCGCTGTACACCGGCAACGACGCGCGGTACGTCACCGGTGATCAACTCCTGCTGGCCACGCCGCTGGGCTTGGCGCAATTTGTGATGCACTTTCAGAAAATACGCAATGGGCGCTTTGTGGGCCCCGCGGCGCCGGATCTGGCG
>JAJZCU010000483.1 GCA_021828935.1 Planctomycetota bacterium
AATTTTCGAGGCCGTGCGCGTTCGTATGCATATTACGTTTCCGCCCCGGTTGACGGTACGTGGGTCGCGCACCGCGCCGCTTCCCGCCAGGTTTGGTATGATGTCGAAACAACTTCGGCCCCAGCGGCATCTAAAGGAATGCGGGTATCCGCGACCATGGCCGCGCGTGTCGAAATACGCAACCGTGCCCGATTGCCGTTAAGATGCTACTAGGAGCCGATATGCCAGCCGCCGAATCGATTTCTTCGATTGCAGAAATGAGCGCCGAAGAACTCGCCAGCGTAAAGAAGCTTCAGGAATCGTACCATCAATTGAAGCAGGAATTGGGCAAGGTCATCGTGGGGCAGGAACGGGTGATGGAAGAATTGCTGGTGGCGCTGTTCTGCCGCGGGCATTGCCTGCTGGTGGGCGTGCCGGGCTTGGCCAAAACGCTGCTGGTGTCCACGCTGGCCAAAACGTTGAGCCTCAGCTTCAGCCGCATTCAGTTCACGCCTGACTTAATGCCGTCGGACATCACGGGCACGGAAGTTATTGAAGAAGACAAGACTACCGGCCAACGCGGGCTGCGGTACGTCAAGGGGCCGATTTTCGCGAACGCAATTCTGGCCGATGAAATTAATCGCACGCCGCCCAAGACGCAGGCCGCGTTGCTGGAGGCCATGCAGGAACACCAGGTCACGGCGGGGGGCGTGCAGCGGCATTTGCCCGAACCTTTCTTTGTGATGGCCACGCAAAACCCCATTGAACAGGAAGGCACGTACCCATTGCCTGAAGCGCAGTTAGACCGCTTCATGTTTAATGTTTTGGTGAATTACCCCACAGAGCAGGAAGAATTTGACATTGTGCGGTTAACCACCGCGCCGCGGAAAATAGAGTTGCAGCATGTGTTGTCAGACAAAGACGTCATGGCCCTGCAGGAAGTGGTGCGCAAGGTGCCGGTGGCGGAGCATGTCATCCGCTATGCGTTGCGGCTCACGCGGCAGACGCGGCTGAACCAGCCGGACACGCCGAAGTTTATTAAAGATTATGTCAGTTGGGGCGCCGGGCCGCGGGCGTCACAGACGCTGGTGTTGGCGGGCAAGGCCCGGGCCATGTTGCAGGGCCGGTATCATGTGAGCACCGAGGACGTGCGGCAGGTGGCGTACCCAACGCTGCGCCACAGAATTTTAACAAATTTCAATGCCGAGGCCGAGGGCATCCGCCCCGACGACATCATCCGCATGCTCATAGAACAGACGCCGCACAACCAGGAAGATCAGAAAACATCGGCGGGGCTGCCGCAGGTGTTCGCGGCGAAGTGACCGGCGGGGGCCCCCTGGGGCGAAACCGTAATGTTGGAGCATGCGCATGGCCCAGGCCGTGGAAAACAAAGTTGACTACCGCCAATACCTCGACCCCCGCACGCTCTCCAAAGTGGGCGCCCTTGATCTGCGCGCCCGACTGATCGTGGAAGGCTTTGTCACGGGCATGCACCGTTCCCCGTACAAGGGCTTTTCGGTGGAGTTTGCCCAGCACCGGCCTTATGCCTTCGGGGATGATATAAAATACATTGATTGGAAAGTGTTCGGCCGCACCGACCGTCATTATATTAAACAATATGAGGAAGAAACCAACCTGCATGTCATGCTGCTGGTGGACGCCTCTGAATCCATGACCTATGCCGGCCAAGCCAACGCGAAATGGCGCAAGTTTGACCACGCCACCAGCATTGCCGCAAGTCTGGCGTATGTGGCCTTGCATCAGCAGGATTCCGCGGGCCTGGCGGTGTTTGACCAGCGCGTGCGGCATTTCATCCGGCCGTCCAACAATCCCACGCAGTGGCGTATTATTGTCGATGATCTGACCACGGTGCCCAAGAACAGCAAGACCCGCACGGGCGCCATATTGGATGAAGTGGCCGAACAGTTGCACCACCGCAGCCTGGTGATTCTTATCAGCGATTTATTTGATGAAACGGCCTCCATCATCAAAGGCATCCAGCATTTGCGCTACCGCCGCCATGATTTAATTGTGCTGCAAATACTGGATCATGATGAACTGGTGTTCCCTTTTTCCAACACCACGCTGTTCAAAGGGTTGGAAGAATCCGGCGAATTGGTCGTTGAGCCCCAGGCGCTGCGTGAGGCCTATTTGCAGGAACTCAATGGGCACAACCAGAAGATAAAGGACGCCTGCCACAGCCTGCATACGGATTACATGGTGGTGGACACCAGCCTGCCGCTGGACGTTACGCTGCCTAATTTCCTGGCCACGCGGGCCATGCGAATGAAGTAAGATGGCGTTTGGTGACCGATGGGCGGGGCCCTGGCGCCGTCGGGGCGGACAGCGGGCAGGATGCCGGCGCCCCAAAGCCCCCTGATCAAACGCCCTGCAAGACCCGGAGACGCCGGGATTACTTTCGGAGATGCCCTTGCCGCTGACCCATTGCCTGGCAATTATACCGTTCATCACGCCGTGGCTGTTTTATGCCGGGGCGGCGGCCATGTCCATCCCCATTATCATTCATTTATTAAACAAGCGGCGCTTCAAGGTGGTGCCCTGGCCGTCCA
>JAJZCU010000484.1 GCA_021828935.1 Planctomycetota bacterium
GCCCAGATCCGGCGGTGGTCAATGTACCGATGGAACGTATGCAGGGCCGCGCGGAATTTTTTATGATCACCTTTCGCCAACATTTCAAAGCGCGCGCCTTTCTGAGCGCACCACGGCCAAAACCGCACCAAGGGCGGCGACCAATTCGTCCTGATTTTCGGCGGCCATATCCATTCCCGCAGCGTGTGCAACCAGAAGCCTACCCGCGCCTGCCTTATGTGCCATTTACCCGTTGCGGCATGGGGCGCGGGAAATTGTAAAAACTGCCGCAGAAAACTTCGCCGGGCGGTGACCGCGCAGCGAAAACGATTTGGTGGGCGGGATTGGTTTCAACGGTACCCGCGTTTTGAAACGCGCGGCTACGCCCGCGCGGCGCCTTCGGGGCTTTCCAAGGGCTGCGCCGGGCTGTTTTTTCCCCATGCGTCTTTCAGCCACTCCACCGACGGCAGCCCGTACGGCCGGAACTTTTCCATCACGCCCTGCTCTTCGCTGTAGGCCAGGGCGCGGTACAAACCCAGTTTATTAGCAGCGGGCGAATCAATTAAGGCGCTGGAGTCGGCGGCGCTCATTTGGAACAAGATGCGGTGATCAAATTCACGCACGGCGGTGCGGTCCAGCGTGCGTTCAATGGAGGCGGAGGCGTAATCCACGCGGATCACGCCGCTGTTGTTCACCGCGCCGCCATCGGTGACGTATTGGAACGTGTTGCGTCCCGCGCCATCAAAAACATCTTTGGTGACTTGCCCCGATGGCTCAATGGTTTCGATGGTGTTGCCGCGGGGGCCGAAATACGTGTACGTAATCAGGGCGGTGCTGCTGACATTGCCGGTGGTGGGGTCAACAGAATAAGTTTGCTGGATATAGGTGCGATTCTGCAAATCGAATCCGCTGGCGCTAAAGCCGCGGAGGTCGGGCGAATAACCCGATGAGCCGGGGCCGACAAGCTGGGTTGCCAAGGCGATTGGGATGCCGTTGCCATTTGTATTGCTAAAAGCGACGCCGTTGCCGTTGCCGCGGAGCGCGAACGGAGCGTTCGCCGCCGTCCGTTGCGGTAGCGCGGCGCCCCGGCGGGCACCGCCGCCTCCGCGCCGGCAAGCGCAGTTATCAATTTTCTCGGCGAGGCAAACCACGCGCAACCCCTTGGCATCTCTTGCAAATCTTACCGTCACGCGAGGCCCGTAGCAAACGAAAAGACGACGGACCCCGCAGCCGCAGGTCGCCCGTCATGCCGAATGCCTAAAGCGCCGGTCCATCACGCGGTCGCAAGTGCAATTCACTCAAACGCCGCCTTCAAAGCCCACCGTTCCCGCGCCCCGAGATTCCGTCGCCGACGGGCCAGGAGGCTCGACCTCATCGGAAGAGTTTATAATCGTCTCCAACTGGGCTGCCACCGTCCCCAAGTCGGGCCTTGCGGCGCGCGCCCAGCGGCGGGCGGCGAACCAAAATGGCAGCGAGCAAATAAGTCCGCAGATTGCCAGAGCCGCCGATGCACCCAAGCGAAATGGATTGCCAAGGCCTGGGTCTTTCATACTAAAATGAAACACAAGGCCCAGACCGAACCCGGTCGCTAAAAACACGAAGGAAAGCAAACAGCAGGTGGCCCAAAGGCATATTTTCTTGCGGAACGTCAGGCCCTTGGATATCGCAATTACCGCCCCCGACCCTTTCGCGCGCAAATTGATACGCACCAGTCCACAGTGGCCGGCAGGGCTTCGCAGGCACAAGAGACTAGCTTTTTTATGAAGCAGCAGTTTGGTCGGTCGGAGCAGATACGCCATCTCCAGGCCCGTGAGCATTTTCAACCGGTTGATAAAATATGCTGACCTGAGCACGAAGCTGCCGTGGAACGCGCTGTTGGCAAAGACCGGCAGCCGGGAGCCCACCTGCGGCGCGCAATGCGCTTCGATTTTTTCAGAGGCTATTGCCGCGGATGTAGCGGAGAACACGAGGAGGCGCCGGGGCTCGCGCGGGGCGCGGGCTTTATCCTCACTGGCCATGGGCGCAGGAACGCTGTCGGCGCCAATTTTATGCCCCTCAAGCCCGGCGCCCCAAGAACCTTCCATGACCGCGGCCTCGTCGTGCCGTCCGAGGAAAAATTCGCGGGCCAGGTGCAACGGTTGAACCGCCACCGCGATTATGAAGAAATCCATCATGGCAATCGGGAAGGCCGATGCCACCCGGTATTGCAAGGCCGTGATGGCTTCCCTTTTGAATTTCATCACCGCAAAATAATGTCCGTTCGCGGAAATGAGCCAGGCCCAGGGAGGGACCCCCCAGAACGCCAGCAGCCCATAGGCGGCGATTGTAAAGATCAGAGGCGCCAGCGGAAAAATAAGTGGAAATAAATACCCCGCATAGAGCACTCGCCGGAGGCTGGAAATGTACCACGGTTCGGGCAGCCCCAATGCGAATACGCGGATCTCTGTGCCACGTTCCCGATCGGGCGTGCCCGGACGCGCGTAGTCCGTGTCATCACGCAAGGCGAAATGCGGCTGGCCGGCCGGCGTCTGCTTCCCACCGTCGGCGTCAATAACCAGT
>JAJZCU010000485.1 GCA_021828935.1 Planctomycetota bacterium
CTTTCTTCGCCTTGTCCCCTTCTTCCAACACTTCATCCACCAGCCCGTAGGCCTTGGCAGCGTGGGCATCGAAGTATTTGTCGCGTTCCTGGTCTTCAGCAATGCGGTCGCGGGGTTGACCGGTCAGCTTCGACAGTAACTCAATGAGCGTTTCCTTGGTCTTAAGAATTTCTTCCGCCTGAATGGTAATGTCCGCCGTTTGACCATAAATACCGCCGAACGGCTGGTGGATCATCACCTTGGCGTGGGGCAGCGCGTACCGCTTACCCTTGGCGCCCGCCGCCAGAACAATCGCGCCGCCGCTCATGGCCTGGCCAATGCAAAATGTCTGCACGTCGCAGGTCAGAAATTTTATCGTGTCGTAAATGGCCAGCGTATCATCGACCGATCCACCCGGTGAATTTACGTACAGATTAATGTCTTGGTCCCGGCGCGTGGACTGCAGGTACAGCAACCGCATGATCACGTTGTACGCCGACACGCTGTCGATCTGGCCGATGAGGAACACCACCCGGTTTTCCAGCAACATTTCATCGACGGTCATCTGCCGCCACCGCTGGTACTCGCCGGCGTTACGCGGCTCCAGCGCGCCGGGCGGGGGCGGTGGCGCCACCAACGGATTTGCCCCCGCATACGGAGGCGTGTGATAAGAGGATGTCAAAACGGGCGGCACAACATTGCCGCGGGCATCGTACAAAGCCATAGTGCATCTGCTCCTAAGTGCGTGGTGCGTAATGGTACGCGGGGATTGTCATTCCGGCTAGCGCCATGGCACGCGCTGTTGCATTTTTTTTTAATCCCGTCGGCGGCCAACCTCAGGCAATGAACCTGGGCCCAGCGCAGGCCGTGCAAGTTGGCCCGCGCCACCTTCTGGCAGCACGCGCCAATCGTCCAGGCGTTTTGTCACGCCGTGCCGATCAAAATATTCCGCCAGCGGCACCATCACCCGGCGCGTGGTGCCCAGTGTCTGCCGCAGGTCGCTGACGCTGGCCCGGGCGTGCGTCCGCAGATGCTGCGTTACCCGCGCCGCCGCCTGTTGCACCGCCGCCGCCAAAAGCACCAGTTCCGGCCCGATCTCCACGGCTTCCCCGGAATTTATTAAATAACGCAGGGCGCTGTAACTGGCCGCATCGGTAAGCAGGTGCTTGGTGGCCGGCGGCTCCAGGGGCCGTTCGGCCAACGCGGCGCGCAGCCGCTGCCCCGCCGCCCGCATGTGCGCCGGCAGCGCCGGTTGATGCCCCGCCTCACGGATGATCCCATTTTGCAGCAGAAAACCACGAAGCTCCAATGTCTCCAACGCCGCGGGCGTCATCGCAGCTTCCCCGCCATGGGCCACAACAGTCGCGCGCAGGTCTCCCACGGGCATCCCCGGCAAATCCGGTTGCGCCGCATGAAACCCGCGCACCTGCCCGGCCATCGCACTTAACAATTTTTCCCAGGCGACCGCGCTGATTAAAAAGCCGCCGGCCGTCACCGCACGCTGTTGCGCCAGCAGCGCCGCCGCCGCGGCATTTATCTGGTCATCTGAAAACGGCGTTTTCTCCAGTGCCGCCACCGGCACAATCGGCCCGCTCACCCCCAGTTTCCATTCCAGAACACCCTGCACATCAGAAATGACCGCTGCCAGCCGCAGCAGCGCCTCCGCATATCCGGCTTGCTTTAATGTGCCGGGCGCGCCATCTGGTTCCAATACCAGGGCGCCGGCCAGCGTGTGTCGCGCACTGACATCGCGCAGTACCAACCGATCCGCCAAAAATGTTGTTAACGGACGTTCGCAACGCAATTGGGCCACGCGATTCCGGCCCGCCAGCAACACACCCTGATCCGCAAAGTAAACACGGGCGCCGACAGCGGCTGTGGCATGATGCACCGTTACCCGCATGCCGTGCTTCAGCGGCATTGCGACTGTAGATCCCTGTTCCGGCGCATTTCTGAACGCCATCGGCCGGTCCACGCGCGCCAGCAACACATTTATTGTCGTGGTCGCCGCGGCGGCGGTTTGACCACAAACCACGTCCTGTCGGCCGATCCCGCTTTTACGGGCCGGCGGCCGGCGGACCTCCAGTTCCGGCAGCCCCAGCGCCACGCGAGCGCCAGGATGCGCCACATCCGTGGCCTGGCCATAACACTGCACGGTGCGCACGCGCCCCTTGGCGCTGTGCGGTTGCACCTGAATTATCTGCCCCGGCATGAGGCGCCCGCCCTGCAGCGTGCCGGTGACCACTGTTCCCACGCCGTTAAGGCTAAAGACGCGATCCACCGGCAGCCGCGGTTTGCCGTAATCGGACCGCCGCGCCAATGCCCCGAACATTTCCGCCAACGCCGCGCGCAGGTCCGGCAATCCCGCGCCCGTCACCACGGAAGTCGCAACGATGGGCGCTTCATCCAGCGCGCTGCCCGCCAGCCGGCGGCGTATTTCCGCAATGGCGCCCGTAACCTCGTCATCGCCCTTGAGCATGTCCGCCTTGGTCAGCGCAACCACGCCGTGCGTCACACCCGCATACGTTAATATCTGCAAATGCTCTTCGGTCTGCG
>JAJZCU010000486.1 GCA_021828935.1 Planctomycetota bacterium
AAGGCGCCATCCACGCGCCCCGCTATTTCAATGGCGGAATCGGGCGGGGTGTAGGCCACGGCGTTGTCCAAAAGATTAATAAACACCTGCTCCAACAGCACTCCGTCGACATGCAGCAGCGGAAAATCCGGCTGGATGCTGACATTCACCGGCCTGTTTTTTAGCAGTTTTTCCTCGCGCTGCACCGCCGATACGATCAATTCCGGCAAGGGGAACCATTCCCGGTTCAGCCGCAGGCCCCCGGTTTCAAGGCGGGTCATGTCCAGAAGATTATTAATCAGACGTTCCATGCGTTCGGATTCATCGGCGATGGTCGCCAGCATTTCCTGCCGGGCCTGGGGCCCGAGCATATCGCCCGGCGCCAACATACTCGTGGCGGCGCCGGTAATGGCGGCCAGCGGCGTGCGCAAATCGTGAGAGACCGTCGAAAGCAAGGTATTACGAAGAAATTCCGACTCGGCCCGTTCCCATGCGCGCTGGGCTTCGCCCGCTAGGTTCACGCGTTCCACGGCCAGGGCCGTTTGTCCGGCAAATGCCTCCAACAGTTGTAATCGCTGGGGGTCGCGCAGGGCCTGTTCGCTTTCGCTGTTCCGCGGCGTTAAGCCCAGCACGCCCACCATGCCTTGTGAGGCCCGCAATGGCACGTACAGCCCCCGCGCCGAGGCCAGGGTGTTGGTGGTGGCTCCCGCCGGTTCATTGTGATGAAATGCCCAGTCGGCCACGGCCATTTCCTTCTCGTCAAGCGTCGCCTCCTGCGCGGCCGCCGCCGCCGCCAGATGACCGCCTTCATCCGCCAGCAGCATCCAGCAGTCGCTGGCGAAGACCTCGGCAATCTGCGAAGTTGCGGTTTCCAGCAAGCGCTTTTTCTCAGGAATCACGGCCAGTTCACGACTTAGCGCGAAAAGGGCCGCGGTGCGCCGTTCACGCCGTCGGGCCAGTTCCGTCTGCCGGCGCATGTTGTCGGTCAGCGCGCTGATTAATAATCCGGTGACCAACATCACGGCGAATGTAAAAAAATACTGCGTATCAGACACGCTGAAGGAATAGTACGGCGGCACCACGGTGTAGTCGAAAGCCAGCACCCCCGCCACGGCGGACACGATTGCCGGCCCGCGTCCAAAGCGCCACGAAATGGACAGTACCACCAGCAGATAAAGCATCAACACATTAATGTTGGAAAAACCCAGACGGTGGTAGAACACGACGCCAAGAATGGTGGCCGCCAGCGTGGCGCCCAGCGCCCAGCCGTAGCCTGCCCATGACATCTTTTGGGGACTTCTGGCGGGCAGGCCGCCGGTGGCGGCGGCCTCGATGCGTTCATCACGGATCACATAAATGTCAATGGCCCCGCTCTTGCGGATCAACGTGTCGACAAAAGATCCGGTAAAGCGTTCGCGCCAGCGGGTATGCTGCGGTTTTCCAATAATAATCCGCGCCACATTGCGCTGCCGCGCATAGGCCAGAATTTCTTCGCTGGCGTCGGCGCCGGAAAGGGTGACCGTTTGGCCGCCCAATTGCTGCGCCAGGCGTAGCGTTTGGGAAATGCGTTCCTGCGCTTCCGCGGAAAGCCTGCTGGCGGCGGGCGTTTCTACGTACGCCGCAATCCACTGCGTTTTCATGGCGGTGGCCATGCGGCGCGCCGCCCGCACCAGCCGCACAGAAAACGGGCTGGGCCCCACGCAAACTAAAATACGTTCGGACACCGCGCCGGGACGGGAAGTGGCCGCGTCATCGCGCGGCATGGCGTCCATTTCCGCGTCCACGCGTTCGGCGGTGCGGCGCAGGGCCAGTTCGCGCAGGGCCACCAGGTTGCCGCGGTTGAAAAAATTACGCGCCGCCAAATTGGCCTGCTGGGCGCGGTACACTTTTCCCTCCGCCAGGCGCCCCAGCAGCTTGTCCGGCGGTATGTCCACCAACTGCACTTCATCGGCCCGTTCAAAAACCCAGTCGGGCAGGGTTTCGCGCACGCGCACCCCGGTGACGCGTTCCACGATGTCGTTGACGGATTCAAGATGCTGAACATTTAGAGTTGTGTATACGTCAATTCCTGCGTGCAGCAGTTCCATGACGTCCTGCCACCGCTTGGCATGCCGCATGCCCGGCGCGTTGGTGTGGGCGAGTTCATCCACCAAAATCAGCGTGGGCTTGCGCGCCAGCGCCGCGTCGAGGTCCAATTCCTTCAACTGCGCATTTTTGTAGGGAACAATTTTGTACGGAAGTATCTCCATGCCCAGCAGCAAGGCTTCGGTGTCGGGACGGATGTGCGGTTCGGCATAACCCACCAGAACATCTTCGCCTTCGGCGGTGCGCTTGCGCGCTTCTTCCAGCATGGCGTAGGTCTTGCCAACGCCCGGCGAAGCGCCAAAAAACAGCTTTAGCCGCCCCTGCTTTTCCCGCGCCTGCTGGGCGCGCAAGTTGGAGAGCAGTTGATCCGGATCGGGCCGTGCATTTTCCGCCATGGGACATCTCAGATTTCATAGCAACGCGAAGGCGCGAATGTCCGCCCCCGTATTTTCCGTCGCTGGA
>JAJZCU010000487.1 GCA_021828935.1 Planctomycetota bacterium
ACGGCGGGCATCGCGGGCCCACGGCGGCGTGTTTTTTTGCGATCGGCGGAGGCAACCATGCAGCGCATGTTAAACGTTGGCGTGATTGGCTGCGGGAATATCAGCGCGGCATATCTGAAGGCGGCGCCGAAAGTAGGTAATTTTAACATCGCGGCCTGTGCGGATATCGACGCACCCCGCGCCAGAGCCAAGGCCGCAGAATTTAACGTGCCCCGGGCCTGCACGGTGGAAGAACTGCTGGCCGCGGATGACATCCATATTGTATTAAATCTCACCGTTCCGGGCGCCCATGCGGACATTGCCCGCCGGGCCCTGGCGGCCGGCAAACATACGTATTGCGAAAAACCGCTGGCCGTGAATACCGCCGATGGCCAAGGCGTATTGGAATTGGCGCGCCGAAATAATCTGTGCGTCGGCTGCGCGCCCGATACGTTCCTGGGCGGGGGTATTCAGACCGCCCGCAAGCTGCTGGACGCCGGCCTGATCGGGCAGGTCGTCGGCGCCACGGCCAACATGATGTGCCACGGGCATGAATCATGGCATCCGGACCCGGCCTTTTATTACCAAAGCGGCGGCGGCCCGATGTTTGACATGGGGCCCTATTATTTAACAGCGATGGTGAATTTATTGGGGCCCATGCGCCGCGTGGCCGGTCTGGCGCGCGTTTCCTTCCCCGAACGGTTGATCACCAGCGAACCAAAATCCGGCACGCGCATCGCCGTGGAAACCCCCACCCATATTGCCGGTTTGCTGGAATTTGCCAGCGGCGCCATCGGCACAATTACCACCAGCTTTGACGTGTGGCACGCCAGCGTTCCACGCATCGAAATTTACGGATCCGAAGGCAGCATGCGCGTGCCCGATCCCAATACCTTCAGCGGGCCCGTGGAGGTGCGGCTACGCGGCGAAACCCAGTGGAAAACCATGCCTCTGGAATTTCCGGAAAATGCCCGTGGCATTGGCCTCGTGGACATGGCGGCGGCCATCGCCGAGAACCGCCCGCTGCGTGCCAGCGGAGAGCTGGCATTTCATGTGTTGGCGGCCATGGAAGCAATGCTGGAAACGCCAAAATCTGGCGCGTACGCGGAGTTGCCGACAGCGAACCGCCCCACCGCTCTGCCCGCCGGGTTGCCCGAATGGCAGGTTTGAGGCGCCCGGGTTTATTTCAACCGTAGAAATGCGTGAATTTCAGCTTTCGCGACATCATCCGCCCAGCGTGTCATCCTGCTTCTTAAACCACGCCAGTGCCTGCTCAAAATGTTGCGGTTCGTAATCCGGCCAGTATTCGTCCCGGACATAGAAATCGGCATAGACCGATTGCACCGGGAGAAAACCACTGAGGCGACGCGCCCCGCCCCACCGCACAATCAAGTCCAGCCGAGATACTTCATCGGAATGCAAGCCGCCGTTTTTCAGGCCGGCGAGATCCCATTCCCAGCCATAGTTGACCAATAAATTGACCTTCATTCCGGCGCCCTGACGGTGAATGAACTTTTTTAAGGCCGGGGGGAATTGCGCCGACATTTTATCGCCCAAAACCAGCAGTCCCGCGCCCCGCTTGGCGAGCTCAAGCGCCAACGCTATGCAGGCATCGCGGAAGGCCCGTTTCTGAATGGAAGGCCGCTTCGTGTTATCTTGGGTAAAACCATAGATGGATATCTCTTGGATACCGCAATCTCTACATTGCTCGAACAGCAGCAATCCTGGGGCGATGCCATGCGCGTATCCGGCTTCTTTGGGCAGACCGTGCTGTACGGCCCAGCGGCGGTTCCCATCGGGAATGAAGCCGATGTGACGCGGGATCGCATTTTGTGCCATTGCAACCTCTATTCCCCGAATCTCGCCGCACCTGAATAATTGTACGCAACGGCAATGCCATCATCCGCATTTGATTTTCCGCCACGCCCACCGCCGGCGTCAAGTTTTGCGCGGAGCTGCGGGCGCCTGCGGGACCAGCTGCGCCTCGTCTCATTGCACCGTTTCATCGCACAGTTTCTGAAGGCGGCTCGGCCGGCCCGGATCGCCCAGCGATTTACATTTAGTGGATGCGTGCAAGTCTCCGCGACGGGCCCGCTGCCTATTCGCCGAAAAAAATTCGCCGATGCGATTCTGCGCGGTACGGCGTTTGTTCAACTACCACTAACCGTTCACTCGCAGGGCGCGGAGCGGGTCGTTTTGACACTCTTACTTACTTCCGGGAGATCACCCCATGGCAAGCAACCTTTTGACCAGTACAGTTACCATCGTTGGCGGCATCGGGCTTGGCGCCTTGGCCATGTATCTGCTTGACCCGGACCAAGGTCCCAGTCGACGTTCTCAATTGCAAAAGCAGGCCAATACGCTGGCCCAGACCGCCGGCGGCAAACTGCATCTTTCAACAGATGACATCGCTGACGGTGCCCGGCACGCCGCCAAGCATCTGCGGTCGCACGCCTCGTCCTGGGCCGGTAGCGCCCAGGATGCCGCCCAGGCGTATGGCAAACGCGGCGTGAAGGTCGCGAAAGCTGAAATTCACGCATTTC
>JAJZCU010000488.1 GCA_021828935.1 Planctomycetota bacterium
GGCTGTTCGCGCGCGCCATGACACGCCGTTCCCGCGCGATAACGGTCTGCGTGAATTGGACGCCGTGTGTTTCGCATTCAGAGGCGCAGAGATCGCCAGTTTTAGCCAAGTGATCCGCGAGGTTTTTGTCCAGCTCCGAACCGGTGGCATGGATCGCCTTTGGCTTTGTGGAGCGCCCGCACATTTCCGCGACGAATGCGGCCGTCAATGAGCCGACGCCGGCGCCAGCGTCTAATAAACTAATCGACCCGTCGTGCTCGCTGAACAACGACGCCATGAAACGGGCGATGGGCGGGGGCGTGGGAAATTGGCCCATCGCGCTGCGACGCTCAATAGGATCGTGATGAGAAACGGCCAGCCGACAGAGGTCGACCGCACCGACGAGCGAGATGCGTGGCCTATTTTGATCTGGCGTGCGAAGCAGCGTAGTCATGCGGTGCATCATACGAAAAATGACCACGCGCGGGAACGGCGTGTCATGGCTCGCGCGAACAGCCAACATTACCCCTGCCCAACCCGCCGCTGGAATTCTTCTTCGCTGATGACTTCCACGCCCAGGGCCTGGGCTTTTTTTAGTTTGCTGCCGGCTTTTTCGCCGGCCACTAAAAAGCTGGTGCTGGCGCTCACGGATTCGCTGACGGCGCCGCCCAAGCGTTGGATTTCACGTTTGATTTGGTCGCGCTTGAAATGCAGCAGCGTGCCGGTGACCACGATCGTTTTTCCGGTCAACGGGCCCGGCGCGCCGGCGGGGGCGATATCTTCCGTAACTTTAAGACCCAGTGATTGCAGATCATCCAGCAGCGCTACGGACACGGGGTTGTGCAGAAACTTATGAACCGAAGCAGCGACCACTTCGCCCAGCCCGGCGATCGAGTCCAGCTCTTCCAAGGTGGCGGCGCGAAGCTTTTCCAGTGATCCAAAGTGAGTGGCCAGAATGGCCGCCGTGCGCGTGCCGACGTGCAGAATGCCCAGGCCCGCCAACAGCCGCCCCAGGCCGCGGGCTTTGCTGGCCTGAATACCTTCCACAAGATTGTCGGCAGATTTTTCGCCCATGCGTTCCAGGGCCATCACGTCTGGGCGCTTCAGGCGATAAAGGTCCGCGACGGAGGCGATGAGTTTTTTATCCAAAAGTTGATCAATAACGGCGGGGCCCAGATTCTCAATGTCCATCTGCCCTCGTCCGGCGAAGTAACGGATGCGTTCCGCAAGCTGGGCCGGGCACGCGGGATTTACGCACCGCACGAAACCGCCTTCACGCTGGGCGGCTTGTCCACAGCTTGGGCAAACGCTGGGGGGCGCTATTTCTTCGGCGTCGGCGGGCCGCGCCGCCGCGACAATGCCCACCACATACGGAATGACTTCGCCGGCTTTCTGCACCAGCACGGTGTCGTGTTTCCTAATATCCTTGCGGGCAATTTCGTCAAAGTTATGCAGGCTGGCGCGGTACACGTTCGTGCCGCTGATAAACACCGGCGGCTGGAATTCGGCCACGGGGGTGATGGTTCCGGTTTTGCCAACCTGGAATACCACGCGGACCAATTTGGTTTCGGCCTGTTCCGGCTGATACTTGTACGCAATGCACCAGCGGGGGGCTTTGGAATGCGCCCCCAAAACTTCGCGCTGGTCAAAGCGGTTGACCTTAATAACCATGCCGTCGGTGTCAAAGGGCAGGCCGTGGCGCGCGTCCGCGAACGATCGGATCAAGGCGATGGCCGCTTCAATGTCCGGCGCCTCGCTGGTATGCCGGTTGGTGGTAAAGCCGAACTGTTCCAGCAGACGCAGCCATGCGGCATAATCGGCGGGCAGCACATCCGCGGGTTCCACCACGCCGGCGCCGTGCGGAAGAAATTGCAGTTTACGGCCGGCAACGATACGGGAATCCAAAAGTTTCATGGTTCCGGCGGCGGTGTTGCGCGGATTGGCGTAGGCCTCCAGGCCGTTTTCTTCCTGAAGCTGGTTTATTTTAACAAACTGGGACCGGGTTAAAAAGACCTCGCCGCGCACTTCCAGCACGCGCGGCGCGGCGCCGAAGAGCGAATGGCCCAGCGGTTTTAATGCGTGCGGAATGTTGCGCACGGTGCGGGCGTTGTGCGTAACGTCATCGCCGGTGGTTCCGTCGCCGCGGGTGGCGGCTTGTACCAGCGCGCCGTTTTCATAGCGCAGGGAAAGCGACACGCCGTCAATTTTCGGCTCACAGATATATGCGACCGCGCTGATTCCGAGGGTTTTTTTTACCCGCGCGTCAAACGCGCGTACATCTTCTTCGTTGTACGTATTGTCAATGGACATCATGCGGGTCGCGTGGCGCACCGGGCGAAACCCTTCCAGCGGCGCTTCGCCGATGCGTTTGGTCGGCGAATCATCGGTTTGCAGGTCCGGATATTGGGCCTCAAGCGCGGTCAATTCGCGCAGCAGTGCGTCGTATTCCTGGTCAGAAATTTCGGGCCGGGCCTGGTCATAGTACAGTTGGTCGTGGTAGCGCAACGTTTCGCGCAATGTGTTAATGCGCTGGGCGGCGGC
>JAJZCU010000489.1 GCA_021828935.1 Planctomycetota bacterium
TCGACACAATCTCCGCCGCCACGCAAAGCCAAACCTGGAACATGGACGCCTTGGGCAACTGGAGCAGCTCCGCCGCGAATGGCACGGCCCAAACGCGGAATTTTAACAGCCAAAACCAGATCACTGGGATAACGGGAACAACCGCCACGCCGACATATGACGCCAACGGGAACATGACGGCCGACCAGAACGGTAACAAGCTGACATATGACGCGTGGAACCGCCTGGTGCAGGTAACCAATCCGGCCGGGCAAATTATTGCCAAATATTCTTATAACGCGATGGGATACCGCGTCAGCGAAAGCTACCCCCGGGGCGGCAACGGCGTCCCGGCCGGCACCGTCAACTACCTTTATTATTCAAATAACTGGCAGGTGCTCGAAACCCGCTGGAACGGCACGGCAGCCACAAACGTTGCCCACCAATATGTCTGGTCGCAAATGTACATCGACGCGATGGTCTTGCGTGACACGTATATCAACGGCGCCATCCAGCCGGCGCAGCGAATTTACTATCAGCACGACGCCAATTTCAACACCACCGCCATCGTGGGCCTGGTGGGCAGCACATGGCAGGTCACGCAACGTTACATCTACACCCCCTACGGCGTGGTGACAGTGCTCAATGCCGACTGGACCACCGCCAGCAGCCAAATCCCGCTCACGCAATACCTGCACCAAGGAGGCAGGCAAGACCCCATCACCGGCCTGTACGATTTCAGAAACCGCGACTATTCGCCGACGCTTGGCAACTGGGTTCAGCAGGACCCCTTTGGGTTCGTTGACGGGGCGAATACGTACGCGTTCGCCAAAGGCGCGCCGGCGGGTGCTACCGACCCCGCCGGCCTGTTCTCGGGCGCTGTACATTTCAGCTCGGGATGGCAAAATGTCGTCGTTCTTCAACGCTTGAGGGTTTCGCACTGGGAGAAAACACCTTGGGAAAAAGCCGGCATGGTCGATCAGGCCCTTTTGAAGCTACTCACCGCACTCGCCGTTTTGTACGGCTCTCCGAATTGGCAACCTGCGAAGGTGATAGCCGGTTGGGCAGCCGGCATGACAGCCTGCGTAAAAGTGCAGCTACGGGTGCAGGTTGCCGTCGTTCGCGTTTGGAGCGGCAAAATTGACAGCACTTGGTGGTTCCCAGACTGGTATCAGGTCGATTACGTGACGAAACACGAAGGCGCGCCTCGGTTTATGGTCATGGCCCTCCAGAGACGCGAGCAGACCTCCGTCCTTGGGATCGACGTTACGTGGGGATGGGGCGCGGTGCCCCTCTTTCCCAGTAAGTTCCGCCATGTGACGCCCGCCAACCAGATGCTTCCGTCGTTTGGGTCAGGCACGATTTACTATTAGTCCGCAGCGGGCGCCACGCCTTCAAACTCACCTGCATTTTTCCAAGGGCCGATCATGGCACGCCATCCAAGCCGGGCCGCCGTAAATTGCGAAAATACCCTGCGGGAGGGGCACGAACTTTCGTTGCTCGGCGCGGCAGTGGTTGCGGCGAGCGTAACCGGTATCCTCTTCGTGTCGTCCCGAATTGGGTCCAAAATTGAGGTGTTGGCGCGCGGGCCAACGATCGCCAAAATGATTTTGCGCCCACCGACGGCGCCGCCGCAAAGACCTAACCTACTGCTTGCGATCACATACAATTCAAGCCCGCCGTGGATTACTGGTCTGGTCTTGCCAGCCCTGATTTATGCCGGGGCGGCCGTCGCGAGCCTGAGTGTGCTGGCCGCGATTTCTAGAAACCGGAGGCAAGCGGCCACCGGCTGGCCACGCCTGTCTCTTCCACGCCTATTCGTGGCAGTTCTGGCGGCGGCTAATATATGTATGGTGGCGCGGCGAGTGAACGCACCTTTCTCACCGCTTATGTATGCCATGCTCGGTGCGCAGGTTCTTGCGTGCGTATACTTGGCGGTTGGCAGCGTCCGGGCAGTGAAACTGACCCGTCGCGGAAGCCCGTTCTTGGATCGTCTCGCCGGCGTTGCGGGTGCTGCCAGTCTGGTATTCGTCGCGGCGGCTTTGCTGAGAATTTGGGCACGTAACCCTGATATATACTTTCCGTCAGATTTTCAAACGGCCAAGCTATCACCGCGCTTCAAACCGTTGTTACATCCCGGGTGGCACGCCTACTTGGTTCACGACGCGTGGCCGAAATTGCCTTACGAGCTGATACCACCCATGCTGATCATGGTGGCCGGCATTCTCGCGCTTTGTGGGGTCCTGGTGAAATTGGCGTCAATTCCAGGCGTGGCAGAGCGCGGTTCCGGAATGGCGGCGCCGCGTACCAGCGGCGCACCCTTCAACGCCGATCCCCCCGGCGTACCGGCTCCCGCGGGCCGTTGGCTGCCGCTGTTCGTGGGCTGGATGTTCGCGTCCCTTTTAAGCGCGATAAATGCTTATGTGTTACTGCGTTCATTATACCCGATGGCCAGTCCCCCCAACGCGTCGACAGAAATTGAGTTATTCGGTGCGGTACTCGTTTCGATCGCGCTCGTTGGGAGCGCGCC
>JAJZCU010000490.1 GCA_021828935.1 Planctomycetota bacterium
TTCGTGCGCCCGGGGTGCTTGACCGCATCCCGCGGCGCCGGCCTGTGCAGATAACTTAACACGGCCAGATCCAGCGGGCTTTTGGAATTAAGCGGCGGAACGTAACCGAACCGGGCCTTAATTGCGGCCGCGGTTTGCAGTCGTTGTTTTTTCCCGCCTTGTTTTAGTGCGTAAAGCACCACAAAGAAACTCATCATCAGCGTGACCAGGTCGGCAAAGCTGACGATCCAGGCCGGCGCTGATTCACCGGCCGCTTCCGGCGGCGCCGCTTTTTTTTTCCCCATGGTAACGCCTCTTCAATGCCCAGTGGCAGCTGCGGCTTGCGGGCCGCGGGGCTGTGGTTATTTTTTCTCGCCATCGGCTGACGGCATGTGCTGGCGCTGCCGGGCGGAAAGAAAACTCACCAGCTTGCTTTCCACTATCCGCGGATTGTCCCCGGCCTGAATGCTTAAAATACCCTGTATGATAATTTGCTTATTAAACAGTTCCTCAGCCGAACGCACCGCCAGTTTATCGCCGATGGGGCCGCAAATAAGATTCGCCCAAAGCGTGCCGTACAGCGTGCCCAAAAGCGCAATGGCCAAGGCGGCTGCAATCTGAGCCGCTTGTCCGCCGCCGCCACCGCCCTTTGCGGCATGGTGGCCGCCGCTGGGGCCGGCCATGTTGCGGAACATGCAGACCTGCCCGATGAGCGTCGCGGTTAATCCGAAGGCGGGGCCGTATTTACCCATCAATTCAAATATTTTTCGCCCGTGATGGTGCCGTTCGCCCACAGCATCAAGCTCAATGTTCATCACCTGGTCAATCACGGCCGGGTCCGCGCCGTCAATGGCCAATTGCAGGCCCTTTTTTAGAAATGGATCTTCGGTGTCCTTCACGGCTGATTCCAGTGCCAGCACGCCATCGCGCCGGGCGGTCTCCGCAAATTGCACGATGGTGGTGATCAGTTCCGAGGGCTCCACGCCCTTGTGGAAGATGTATTTTTTTAGGTAGGACGGCAAACCGGTAATGGCGGCCAGCGGCATGGACATCGACGCGGCCGCCAGTGACCCGCCCAACACCAGCACAAAGCCGTCCATGGAGAAAAACGCCCCCAGGGAACCGTGCGACCCTTCATACATGGCCCAGAGAATGGCGCCCACGCCAAAGAGCAAGCCAATGACCGTGGCTATATCCATCTACCATACCCGTAAGCACAACTTCACAAACAGGTTATCGGCTTGTGGGCTTGCGTAACTTAGGCAACGACGAAGCGTTTTACATCACAACGCCGAGCAACTGACGAGCATTGGCGATGGGCGGCCGGCGCACCATAGTCCTTCCGAAAAAATAGTGGCGCCCCTTCGGGCTGGCGACGCCTCATTTATAGGACCAAGCTTGCGATTTGGTTTAATTTATATTAAAACTTTATTCCGGATAACGGCCGGGGCGACCGCGGGCCTGTTCAGCCGACACGGCGAACGGCGTGCGAGTTTTCATAGGGAGCCGCAGAAGTCTTGAATTCGTTTTGCGATACTATCAAAAATCGGGTGGGTCACGTCGATCAGCGGCTGGCTACTGTCCGTGCCGGACCGTCCAAACGCGCGGCTTACGGCTTTACTTGGGTCATCGCGATGAAGGGCCGCCACAAGGCAGTGATAGCGGGCTTTGTCCAGTTTCTCCGCCGACCAGGTCACGGCGCTAGACTTTCCGCAACTTAGGTACTCGTCGAGGCATCCTTCGGCCCAAGCATTTTTTTCAAGCAAAACTTCAACGCACAAGGTTTCCAGGCAACCTGGCCGGTCATCCCCCGGAACGAGCATCACGCGCACCGCAGGCATCCCGGCATTTGTTGCGGGGTGGGCCCGCGCTGTAACGGATAAATCCGAGGGTACCGGTAATTTTTTTCCGGCAGCTTTGATTTGCGCGCAAATGCCTGCAAAGGTCGCGGCGGGATTCGACGCGCTATCGGCCAGGATTAAGACTCCGTTTAACGTGGAAAATGATTTTATGTTGCCTTGAATTGCCATCAGCATCGTTTTAAAGTTTGTCACGCCGTAGTGCTTGCTGGGATCGAGATAATCAAATTTTGGCAGACCTCGCTTTTCGGAAAGAGCTTTGAAGAAATTTTGATCGGCGGCGCCCTCGCACAGGAGGCTAAATGCGTTCGGTTGCTGGGTCGTTGTGCCGTTCACGCCCGCACCTCGACGTCTGCTTCAATGGCCGCGACCGCATGTTCGCCGGGAGCCACCATTGCGGTGCTCCGGCCGTCATTTTGGAACATCTGTATGAGGCTAAAATCTTCCGGGAATTCTTCTATGAGTTCCGCCGCGCTTTTCAGGCATTCCCAGCTGTGGGTGGTAAGGAAAAGCTGCATCCGGGCATTTTTGGCCGACGCATACAATGCTCGCCACAGCGCCGGCATGGTTTGGACACTATTGCCACGTTGATATCTATGAGCTTACAATACGGCGTGCCGCTGGACGCCATGGTGCGCAAGTTTGAACACATGCGCTTTGAACCTTC
>JAJZCU010000030.1 GCA_021828935.1 Planctomycetota bacterium
CGTTTTTCGGCGGAGGCAAGCTGATTGTAACCGCTGATTTTAACGGCTGGATTCAGGTCTGGCGCCTGCAAAAGGTTTCGCGATGACCTTCGGCCAGCGTCCACCGTGACGAACTCCGCCGCAGTAGACGGCTCTGACCCGCCTCTCCCCGGAGCTTCCAAGGACGTTGACCCCCTGTGCCGCCCGCGACGAACAAGGCCTCACGTCCGGCAATATGATCTGCTGAAAGGCCTGCCGGCTCCGCGCCCGAATAGGCAGCGGATGGTTGTCAAGAAATGGAAGGTTCTGCTTATGGCAATAGATGAAGACCAATTATCCAGAAGCTTTGATGCCGCAATATGCGGCGCAATTGCCCGTTCCGAACCGCTGGGCGCCAAGCTTTTCCAAGCCGGATATTACGCCGAATATGTTCGCAGCCAATCGCCCCTCGGCGATGTGTGGCAGGCGTTTCAGGATGAGGCAACCGCAGTTGAGGCGCGTTGCCAGCGCGTGCTAACCATTGCCGAAGGCGTCCTAAAGGGATTTCCGGAGCTGAGGGTCAGCCGCGAGCGGCTGACCGTGCGCTGCAACCTCGCTGATACCGGCGTTCATACCGCCGCTGTCCGCCGGATCGGCTGCATGTTCCATTTTGAAGCGACGCACAATTTCTCGGGTTCCAGCCGGTTTCTTGGCGCCTTGCCGTCGGCCCACGTCAGCCACGCCAGCGCTGCGGGCGGCCCGGCCACCAGCAATGCGCACCAGACGGCGCAGGAGCGGCTGGAAGACTTGCTTAATATCTTAAGCAATTCATTGGAGGAGTTCCTGGCGGGCGTCGGCGCGGCGGTTGGCGCCGCGCGTGGGGCAAAGGGATTATGATACTGCGCGCCGCTGGTTTTATTTTCAGCGCCCCGTGAGGCATTCAATATGAATGTTGTGCAATTGATATTAACCTGGCTGGGGTATGCGGTGGTTGCCGCCTTCGTGGTCATCATACTGGCCCTGAACCTCCGAATGTTGGTGTTTGGACACCGGATGACCAAAACCATGATCTTCCGGTGGCTAAGGCGCCTGTCCTGGTTGTTTATTATTGCCGACGGATTGCTGATCGCCGGCGAGCTCTTGCGGCATGTGTAAGGATGCATCGGTGCGTGCTCCCGGCCCGCGCGAGTAGCGCCGTGGTGAGTCCGCGGGGCAGGGCGAGCACCTGCAGCCAGTCCAGGTTAAATTCCGCGCCAGCGAAACCCCGCCAGCAGCATGCAGTTCTTTTATCTGTTGGACCGCTCTCGCGTCAATGATTTTCCACGCGATGCCAACGCCCTCCCAATGAGGCGGGCCTGACTGTGGATGCCTTTTTCCACAATTTCCGATTTGAAACAGCAGCGACCTCGCGTTGGCGCCGGAAAGCATCTTTAGACCCCTCAGAGGTGCATCCGGTTTCACGAACGCGCCGCGCGCGTCGGTCCCGGCGCGCCTCGTGTTTATCGCAATCCACACGCCGGCGTCCTTACAGGCCGTTGCGCCGTTTCAGGACGCGCCTTCAGACGTGATTGGCATGTACATGGACTGCAAGGCGATTCTTCCCGGCCCGGTGAAACGGTTCCATACCAACTGCCCGGCGCTGGCAAATATGCCGGATGTCAGCTTTTGCATCTTTGTCTCCATGCTCACGCTGGGATCTTTGTATATCCATCCACCCGGCTCGATGTCGATCTGCTCGCGCGGGCCAAGTTCAATTTCGAATACATTTCCATAGCCATGCAGCCATAGGATGCCTTCCTGGTGGCCCGTTGTGAAGGTATCGATAAAAAAACCGGTGCCGCTAAAAAGCATGTTGACCACGCCCTGCACGCGCCGGAAGGAGTAGTCCACGTTGCTGCTGGCGGCCAGGAATTGGTGCTCGCGCACATCCACCGCCTGGCCTGCCGTCAAGTGTAACGCGAAGACGTGCCCAGGGCCGTCCCGGCTGAAAGCGATTCGCCCCGGGCCTTTCGCTTCGGTCATGAAAATCGCCATGCCCGCGATCATACGCTTAAAAACCCCTTTCATTGCCCTGATACCCACGTTTACGGCTGGATCTTTCCAGAGCAACACATGGTGCTCGAAGTAAATGCCCATGTCGCGCATTTCGATTTGCAGCACGGGCGTCAGTTCCCCCTCAATGTGGTAGGTGAGGCCTGCATAATTTTCATCGCGCAATTGAGTGCTTAATAAAGTGGGAACCGCCATGACAGCCATTCCTTTCGATTGCGTAACATTCAAATGTGGACGGCCGCATCGCATGCGCCAGCGCGCATAACATACCAAGCTTGTGGCGCCACGCCAAGCCCGCGGCCCTCACGAAAAGGGGTGTGGCAAAACTTTTGGGGGCCCGGTTTAATTGTTAGAAACGGCCTGAAGTTGCCAAAATCGTTCGGTTTGGCCGCTGTGGTCCAGGGCTTCCAAGGCCATGATCTCCTCACCGGTCCAAATCCGGCGATCCTGCGGCGCAATTGAATATTTAGGATGCGCATCACGCCACGAAATGGGGGGTTTTAATGAGCGTGTTGGAAAGAGTTGGGGCACCTATCGATCTGGACCACGCGGCGGCGGTTGAGCGGGTGCGGATTTTTCGTCGGCGAAACGTTTCCCATCCCGCGGTATCCTGTTTTTAGCGGTTCGCGACCATGCAAATCCGCTGACCCAGTAGAAGGCAACAAAGCTAAACGCGCCCTCAACCAGTGACGCCAGCGTCAGGCCCAGGCCGCCCTTGAAGATCAATGGAGCCCCGGACGCCATGAAAATGGCGAACACGGTCGATTGAAAGAGACGATCTTTCCGCAAGTATCTTCGTCGAATACGGTACTTCTTTATGAACCCTCGCGCCATATGCATCATCCTTCTTCGCGCCCGCAGCCGAGGTGGGCCAAACACGGAGTCACACCGCTTACAGTTGTCCCCAAAGCCACTCTATCCCCCGCACGATCGGGTAGCCGACGGCGCCCCCAGCGCCGCCGATAACCCCGCCGGTGGCCGCGCCGAGACCGATGCCGGGCAGATCCTCGGGTCCGCTCATAACACAGACCGTGGCAGCGCCGCCCGTCGCGCCATAGGCGCCCCCCTCAAGAATCACCTGCCCCCAGCGATGAAAAAAATTGCCGCGGCTTGCGGAAGGCGCTGCGACCGTGCCATTCTTGTCGACGGCCTCCGCAGGTTGCCCCATGACGAATTGGTACGTGTTCCCCCCATTAATATACCCCGCCGGATCCTGTTCGATCCAGTTGCCCAGCGTCGGCGAGTAGTCGCGGTGGCGGAAATCGTACAAGCCGGTGATGGGGTCTTCGCGGCCGCAGTAGCCCCACCCATTCATGGTGGGGCCTGCTACGCGGTGGGAAGGATCCCGGATATTGGAACGTGCGCCGCGGTTTGCGTTGAGGACGGTGGGGACGCCGTAGGGGGTGTACACGTAACGCTGGACGACGCCCCAGGTGCCGGTGCCGGCTTTATATCCTATTAATGCAGTGACGTTGTAATTTGCGTCGAGCTGCGTGTAGATGCGGGCGTCGGGTTCGATGGCGCCCGCGCGGTAAGTGTCCCGCAATACCATCGCGTTGATGGTCGCCCACGCGGCAGCGTGGACATAGCACCGTCCATTTATGGCGGTGCCCCGTTCCGCGTTTACGCGATCCATCACGCCTCGCGAACACGCGAAACATTCTTTATTTTGATTGTGCGAATGCTCGTGGAGCACGAACGGAGCGTTTGCCGCCCTCCCTTGCCGCCGCGCGGCGGCTCGGCGACATCCGTCGCCGCAGCCGCGCCGGGAAGTGCGTTTATCAATTTTTTCGGCCAGGCACACCATGGGCACCCCCCCCGGTATTTCTCGAAATCTTACTGCCGCGCGTAACCGGCCGCAAATAAACAATTGCGGCATCGGCGGCCGCCGGCCCATCAGGGCCCGAAGTTTGGGCGCCGGCGTCGTCGTTTCCCTTTGCTCACGGTACAATCGCCGGGGTTATTCATAGATTTATCCCCTGACGCCACGTCGCGGGCCATCAGGTGTGCCGGTCAATGCCGCCTCCCGGCCTTAACGGACGCCCGACAGGACGACCAGCAGCACCGGAAACGCGGCGAATGCCGCGAAGCGCCCCTCCCGGACACGCCATGAGCACAATCCACCCGCGAATCCGAAACCACAGAGGCCAAGCGCGGGCCCGACGCTCATTCCGCGCAGCACCATATCCGCCAGCAGGGCAATACAGGATATTGCCCCGAGCGCTTGTCCGCCGCCTAGGTCTGGTATCCAGTCCTGCATAACCCACAAGACCCCGCGCATCCAACCGAGCATTCCTTAGCCTCCGTGGTCAGGGACAATTTTTGGCAATTAGCTTGAACTTGTACTTCAGCGGCCCCATGGTGTAGCCACCCTTGTAGCTGACCGTCCTTCTCGTGCCAATAGTGATACCCCCGTTTTTTCCGCCGATGTTGACGCCGAGGCCGCTCTTGATCGTGAAGGTTCCACCCACGTTAACGAGCATCCTGACCGTCACGGTTACCCAATGCTTCTTGGCGCCCTTATTATGAAATTTTGTTGTATAGGTCAAGCTCGTGTGCAGCATGCCGTCCTGCGAGTCGCCGGTGAGTTTAAGCCCCGTTCCGACCGAAATCCTGCCATTCTGCGACAGGTGGAAGGGCAACCTGAGATCCTGCCCTGCAGCGCGGCGGTGCTCCACAATGAACAGCCAGCTCAAACCCGGAAACTTGAACATCGCGCCGCTAATCACATGGACTCGGCTCTTATGCTCGACCACCGCGGTACCCGCCCATTTAAGATGGGCGTAAATGTTCCAGAACACCCCCTCCACGTAGTCCTTAACGGTTGCCTTCTTCGCCCACATGCGGTCTTTTCCGTGGGGGCTCACCCATTTCCATTTCGTGCCTGCAAAGTCCACCATGCCCGCCGGCCGTGAGGCCGCGAATTCGTACCTGTTCCCCCCATTCACATATCCCGCCGGATCTTGTTCGATCCAGTTGCCGAGCGTCGGCGAGTAGTCACGGTTTCTGAAATCGTACAAGCCGGTGATGGGGTCTTGGCGGCCGCCTTGGTGCAGGTATTGTGTGAGCGGAATCTGGCTGGCCGCCGTGGTCCAGTCGGCGTTGAGGACTGTCACCACGCCGTAGGGCGTGTAGATGTAACGTTGCGTGACCTGCCATGTGGTGCCGACGAGGCCTACGATGGCGGTGGTGTTGAAATTGGCGTCGTGCTGGTAGTAAATCCGCTGCCCGGGCTGTATCGTTCCGCTGCTGTAAGCGTCGCGCAGCACCATCGCATCAATGTACATCTGCGACCAGACATACTGGTGCGCGACATCCGTGCTTGCCGTGCCATTAACGCGCGTCTCAAGCACCTGCCAGTTATTTGAATAATAAAGGTATTTGACGGTGCCGGCGGCGACGCCGTTGCCGCCTTGGGGGTAGCTTTCGCTGATTCTGTAGCCAAGCGCGTTGTAGCTGTACGCGGCGATGGTTTGCCCGGCGGGATTTTGCACGGCAACCAGGCGATTCCACGCATCATAAATTAATTTATTGCCGTTCTGGTCGGTGGTCATGTTGCCGTTGGCATCGTACGTCGGCGTGGCCGACGTGCCGCTGATGCCGGTGATCTGGTTTTGATTATTAAAGCTACGGGTCTGGGCGGCGCCATTCGTGGTGGAACTGCTCCAATTGCCCAGGGCGTCCATGTTCCAGGTTTGGCTTTGCGTGGCGGCGGAACTGGTATCGAGCGTGGCGCCGTTGTTTCCGCTGGCGGAGCTGTTGGCGCAGTACAGTTTTGTCTGCGAGCGATCCGCTCGCGGTCCGAAGAACCCTTCCATACGCCGCGACCCCTTGTGCGATGCCTGGACAATCCTATTATGAAACTGCGACACGATATTGGCGGCGAAGGGCCAAGATGGACCTTGCCGAAGATGACTGAGGGAAATTTAACCGATGTTTTCGGACGTTGCAAGTGAAATACAGTAATTTTTGACAAAATAGGGGCGCCAAGCGGCTGGCGACAACGCCGTAAGCTGTTGCAGGATAAGGGTTGACGGAACTTTCAAGAAATTTCCCGGCGGCGGGATACTGGCGGGATACTGTGGCAGGCAAACGGCGAAAATAAATCGGATCCCCGCGGCGGTCCTCTCGGCCTGCGTCCTCGACGGTGCCCGCGCGGTTATTCTTCGCGGCGGGTCGTCGTCGTTTCAATCTGTGGTAATCTGTGGGTGCCCTCTGGGCGATCTGTGGATAAAAGTCGTCGTTTATCTGCGCCTGCAGCTTGGCTCGCCGGCATATTTATATGCCGGCTAAGAAACACCGGTGGCCTGTGTTAATCGGCCGACGCACAATTCTCGGTGTAAAGCGGGCCGCTGAAACGATTGACGACGGCGGCAACGCGCTTAGGCGTTCGGGGCCGAACGGAACGCGCCAATGACCTTTTTCATTTTGACTCTCCGGGCTGCGGCGCGGTATCATGCGGAACGGCTCCGAAAGGCGATCATAGTCATTTGCGAACCTAAAGATGATCCAATGAATGAAGGGGCCCCGCTGCCACGCGGGAGTTAGTTCGCGCCGGCTCGCTGAATCGCATTTCACGGGGACGAGCCGTCAACAGTGCTGGAAGCAGCACGCGCTGGGCAGTGCCTGTATTGGTGTAGAGCGTTCAGACATCGGAGAAGGTGATTTATGGGCAGGCAAAGAACTAATTGCGTGATTCTCGCGGTCCTTTGTGCGGCGGGGGGGCTTTTTGCCCATCCAATTCATGCGGCGATACAAACCGCGTCTTGGATCGGCGGCAACGGTGACTGGCTGGGTTCACCGGAGTTGTGGTCCCCCGCCAATCTGCCGAATAACACGGGTTCCTCGCAATATAATGTCGTCGTCTCAGCCCCGTCACCGAACCCCTATTACGGCGGACGCTATGGGGTGACCTTTGGCGGCGCCGCGGAGAGCGCCGCGACGGTAACTATTAACAATTTGGTTATCAACAACAAGATGGCGGCCGTCGCGCAGTACGGCGGGACGATGGACCTGGGCGGGGCCGGGTCTCCGGGAAAACTCGCGATCGATGCCGGTTATTACTATATAAGCGGGGGATTGCTGGAAAACGCGGCCGTGGCCACGGGAAGCGATGGCCTGTTCGTGGTAAATGGCGGGACGCTCAAGAACGTCACTGTTGACGGGCGAAATGCAGTAGCCGACTTTGGCGGACTGAACATTGCCAACACGGCTGCCGCTCCAGACCCGGTAAGCAATGAAGTAATATATTTTGGCGGCAGTAATACGCTGCTGTCGTTTTCCGATGCCGCGGGAACAGGTGGCGCCGCGATCGGGCAGACGTTGATAAACAGCACGATCTACGATAATGGATTCGAATCCACGCTGGACGCGGGGCAGAAGTTGACAATCGGGGCCGGTTCAACGCTGAGCGTCAACGCTTTTGGGAGCTACAGCGCCAACGCCACGCCACTGCCCGCGACAATGACTGGCGGAAGCATTACAAACGACGGCGCCATCAATGTCACGTTTCATAACGCCCCCGAATCGCTGGGCATGAATCAAATGGGCGACATCACCATCAATCCGAGCAATTTCGACAACCGCGGGGTAATTACCGTCCTGCCATTATGCAATCTGACAATTAGCGCGGCGAATTGGACCAACAGCGGGACAATTCAAGCGCTGCCGTCGCCAACACCGGGATACGGCAAATATTATTCCGAGTTAACTTTTGGGGGGGACTGGTCGAACTCCGGGGTCATTGCGTTGAATCATGACACGGGCTTGAGCCTCGGTGGGAATTTTAAATCGTCAGATATCGGGCTGGCGCCCGGCGGCGGCGTCCTGGCCCCGAATGGGGCCGGCGTAGCCATTACGGGGACAATGGATAACACCGGCGATAGCATCGCATTTAACAGTACCACGGGCGGCTACGGTCTTGAGGGAACCATCGTGGGTGGAACGATTTCAACGATTGACCCCAAAACCGGCATGAACTACCTCGGCGAAGGGGGCCCCAACGGCGGCACATTAAGATCGGTAACGCTGGGCACCAATCTGGAGGCCCAATCCCTGACTGTCCAAAACACGCCGGGCAACGACGCCGGCTTAATGCCCAATGGCCATACGCTCATCGTGGATGGGTTTATTAATTTTCAGAATACGGCCGGCCCGGAAGTGTTCAACAATGGGGCGATTTCCGCGCCCTACGGCGGCCAGATCAGCGGGACAACGTGGACCATCGGCCCGAACGCATCCGTTGATATGGCGCGTCCGCTATCAAACCAACCCGACAATTTCACGCTGCTGGGCAAAACTTCTCTTACCAACTATGCGCCCGTCACGGTGGGCCACATGAAGCTGTCGCTGGATAACCTGCAAATCGCCGCGGGCAACTTCACCAACCACGGCCCCATCACCAGTGATGGAACGTTGGACATTAATGCATTTTCATGGACCAATACCAGCGCGATTACCATCAACAGTTATGGGGTTCTTTATACGTCCGGAAACTGGTCCAACACCGGCAGCATCACCGCGGCGCCGAACAGCCAGATATTTTTGGGCGGCACGTTTCACGCCTCGGATGTTGGATTGGCGCCCGGCGGCGGCACATTCACGCATCCCAGCATGATGCAGTTGGAAATCACCGGCACGATGGATTTGGGCGGCCAGACGGTTACTTTCGGGCCCAGCACCGGAAACTGGATGCTCAATGGCGGTACAATTGCAAACGGCTCTCTTGAAATTGCCAAACAAACGTATCCGAACCTGTGGCTCACCGTCACCGGAAACACGCCCAGCACACTGGAAAATGTCAAAGTCATTGGTAATTGGAGTCTGGGCGGAACCTATTCCACGTTGAACATCGTCAACACCGGGTCGACCAGCGATGTATTGGACCTCAATGGCCAAACCATAACCATCAATGGCAGTTCGGTCGCGCTGGCCCTGGGCACAAAGGATTTCGGCTTGCAGTACGATGGCGCGACAATATCCAATGGCAATATCACCATTGATGGCGGGAATCAAATCACCACGCCAACCGCACTGACCATTGACCCCGGCGCCCAGATCACCGCCGACACCGGCCAAAATTCATCCGCGACAATCCAAGCCGCTTCCATCAATTTACTGGGTAGCATCAGGGCAATTAGTAATTCCACGCTTTATATTGATCCGTCCGGCATGACCGTTGGCGGTACATTGGAAGCCGATCCCTCAAGCATCATCGCTGTAGAGACCAATTTAGCGCTGGCCAGCCGCGGAAATTTTACCGTTGGCCTCAACAGCGACCAAATCGCAGGGTTGGAAATTGGGGGAAACCTGACGCTGGCCTCAGGCAGCGTCTTGAATATTCTCCCCGGCACGGGTTTGCTGGGCGGCCACTGGTATAAGTTAATCAGTTATAGCGGAGCGTTGTCAGGGACATTCAGTTCCGTTACGCCAGGATACCAATTAAATTATTCCGCCGCTGGCGAGATTCTTGCCACGCCCGTCCCCGAGGCGCCCACGCTGGCCCTGCTTTGCCTGGCGATTCCGCTGCTATCGTTTGCGGGCCGGAAGCGAAGGCATTTGGCGGTGATGGAGCCGGGTCGACGCATTCGACGGCGCCCCGAATAATTTGTGTATCTGGCATTCTTTCTCCGTGACCCCACTGAATCAGCCGAAGTTAGTTGTTTAGGAGGGATCACGGCGATCCCGCGTGTTACGTTTCGCCGCCGGCGTCATGGAATCGGCTCGCGCGCACGGCGTGCGATGGGACTTCTTAATAAATTATGGATCGAATCGCCCGCGGCGGCGGAGCCAAGGCCGGGGCTGCATAGCCGCCCCGCCGCTCATCGCTTAGCGTCCACCAATATCACCACCTGGTGGACGCGTTGCACGTCCACCCGCGGCTTAATATGGACCACCCACCGAAGTTGATGAATCTGGGATGATCGTACCACCGTAACCTGCCCGATTACGGCGCCCCGCACCGAGGCCGGCCAGCCGGTGTCATTGAGGGCTACCAAATCCCCCTTGCGCGGCGCGATTGACTGGACCGAATCCGGCAGTTCACACCGCATCTGGCCATGGCCCGTGCCCACCACCATGCATAGGCGCGCCACCGGCAGTTCCCCGGTGCGCGTGGGCCGCACGATCATGGCCATGACTTTCATGCGCGGGCTGGACACCAACTGCGCCGTGCAGGTCTTTGGCCCCGCGCTGATGATGCGCCCCACCACCGCGGCGTGGGCCAGCACAACATCGCCCCGGCGGATGCCTTTTGAATCCATGGTTCCGCGGTCCAGCACACAGGATCCGCTGCCGGCGCTGGAAAAGCCGATGATATCGGCGGCGCGCAGGCTTTGTCCGGTGATGCCCGGAAAGGTGCGGTGGACAAGTCTGGCGTTTTTCAAAATGGCCTGAAGTCGCGCGATGCGGGCCAGCAGCATGGTTTTTATATTCACCCAGCGCCGCCGCAGCCGCCGCCGGCGCGCGGGCGAACGCGCCGTGGTGAAATGATGCCAAAGATCGTTCACGCCCGATTGCGCCCGCGTACACAAGGCCGAAGCCGGGGTAAGCAGCAGATGCATGGCCTGGGCGGAAACATGGCGCGGGCCATTTTCCAGGGCGGGGCGGAAATAATTGATAAGGAGGCTCAGGAAGGCGCCGGCCACGAGCAACAGAAACCAGCGCTGCGGCGTCATGCGTTGCAAGAATGGCATGGCAATTCCACGTTAAAATAACAGCACGACGGCGTCCGGCGGAGGCTTTGAAGCCAGAAAGCCCGACGCGGGGGCTTACATATCATCCTGCCCGGATTCCATGGTGTCCTTCCACAGTTCCAGATTTTCCAGAAACACGCTGGTGCCGCGGGCCACGCACGTCAGCGGATCATCGGCAATGCGCACCGGCAGCCCCGTGGCTTGGTGGATTATTCTATCGACCCCGCGCAACAGCGCCCCGCCCCCGGCCAAACAAATGCCATTTTCCACCAAGTCCGCCAGGATGATATGTAAGCA
>JAJZCU010000031.1 GCA_021828935.1 Planctomycetota bacterium
TCGAGCAGTTAAATGACTACTGGTATTACAGAATGACCGACGACCCTGACACGGCATTCCCGCGGGCCTGGGGAATACCAGGCATCGAGCGGATCATGGCGTCCGGGGATCTTGTTTTTCCGCGGCGTCATTATTAATCATCCATCCCCGCGCCGCCAGGTCTGTGGTTACTACTTCCAGGAGGCACGCCAATGATGACCCGTGACCCCCCCAACCCCTGGCGCGACCCAGATCCCGTTGACGCCGCCGTCGCCCCGTCTTCCGGTTCGGCGCCGGCTTCGGGCGCGCGATGGAAACTGCGGGTATACGCGATCGTGGTGACGGTGTTGCTGATTACGGTCCTGGTTTGCATCGCGCCGACCATGCGCGCAATGCGAAAATACCGGCGGCGCCGGCGTTGGTTAGATTGGACTGCCGCGTGCATGCACGATACGGGGCCGTGGCCGGAGCCCTCGCCGGCATTTTCGGCCCGGCGGAGCGCGCGGACGGGATTTTTGCGCACCGGCGCATGCTATATATCCTATGATTTTAACCGTTTAATGTTTGGCACAGAAACGAACGCCACGCTTTTTGACGGGGCAAGGCGCACGGCAAGTGGCGCTGAATTTCTTGTTGTCGCCGAGGCCGTGCCCGAGCCGTGGAATCATTGCGTCGCCATCGCCGTGCGAGCCTTCAGGCCGGATTTTATGCTGCACCCAAATAAGCAGTTGACCGTACGTGGCCACGCCACCATTCGTCTGCGCAGGGGCCAGCGGTGCGAAGTCTACCTCGGGCACGAAAGTACATCGAATGAATCGGAGTTCACGCTGCGCTGCGTGATCGGCAAATGGACGCGTTACCTTGCGGGAAAATTGATAACGCCGCGCCGCGTGAAGTTTTGGTGGCGGAGGCACAAACCCGGCCATCTGGGCAATCGTGGACGCCAGAGACTCCGGTTAAAATATCATTGATTGTTGCATGGAGTATCCGACGTCTGGCTCACAGAACCGCGGAACGCGCTTATTGGTCATCATGGCGTTGTTCGCAAGCGTTTGATAATTTCCGGCCCGGCGTTGCGGGCGATCGAGCTTTATCAGCCGCCGCCGCTTCCGACAATCCCGTGTTGTTCGCCCCGTGTAAATCTGGGGTAAAGGGACCTTCCGGGTGGGCAGAGCAAATTTTCCAGCAAAAAGACGGAACTCGCCAACGCATCAATTTCGGCAGCGCGCAATATACCAGGCGGATATGGGAGGGCCGCCGCGTGCCCGGACGGGTGGCCGGTTTGGAGGCGACAAATGATGCGTTCACGCTTAGAATCATCGGCCAACAATGAAAACTTAAATTAGCCGAGGTCGCCGCGTGCTCAGACAGCTTAGACTCAAAAACTTCAAGGGCTGGCGGGATACCGCGCCCGTCCGGATGGCGCCGTTGACAATTTTTTTCGGCACGAACAGCTCCGGTAAAAGCAGCATTGAGCAATTTTTGTTAATGCTTAAGCAGACGGTAAACTCCTCGGACCGTAAGATGGTTCTGTACCCGGGCGATGCAAACACGCCGGTCAATCTTGGGTCATTCACGGACCTTATCTATGGGCACGATGTTAGGAACAAGCTTGAGTTCAGTTTGCTGTGGGAGTTGACGCCGCCGTTGGAAGTTTCCGACCGGCGTTCGAACCTAAACGTTTCCGGCGACCAGTTGGAATTTTCGGCAAGTATTTCAGGGGGAAACGCAAAGTATCCTTACCCGTTTTTGTACGACTTCCGATATCGGCTCCTTATGAATGCGGCCGAGGAAATGCGTGTCGGCATTGAAAGGAACGAGGCGCCGGCCGGCGTTCAATACGATCTCAAGGCCAGCCCCTATAAGCTTGTCCGCCATAAAATGCGAGCTTGGTCACTGGGCTTTCCCAGAAAATTCTACGGCTTTCCCGACGAGGTTTCCGTCTATTACCAGAATGCCGACTTCGTGCAGGATTTCAGTCTGGAAATGGAGCGGCTGCTGCAATCCATAAGCCACATAGGCCCGCTACGATCCAAGGCCGAGCGGCTCTATTCCTGGTCCGGCGGCGAGCCGGAGGATGTCGGGTATGCAGGTGAAAAAACCATCGGCGCCCTGCTGGCCGCCAAAGGCCGCCGTTTGGGAGCCGGAAAGGGCAAAAGAAGCAAGTCGCTTCAAGAGCTCGTGGCCGCCAAGCTGCAACAGCTTGAGCTAATCGACGCATTTGATGTGAAGGAAATTTCAAAGAATAGAAACGAATTTGAGGTGAAGGTTAAAACTGGCGGCTCGGCTTCATGGGTTGATCTGCCGGATGTGGGCTTCGGCGTATCGCAGGTGCTGCCGGTCATCGTGCAATGTTATTATGCGCAGCCACGGTCCATTTTATTCATTGAGCAGCCCGAACTACATCTGCATCCACGCGCCCAGGCCCATCTCGCTGATTTATTTATTGATGTGTTATCGTCCCGGGAAAATGGCGAGGCACGAAACATTCAACTAATTGTGGAAACGCATTCAGAGCATTTTCTTCATCGGCTGCAGCGGCGCATTGCCGAAAGCTCCTCGGAGCATCCCATCGTTTCCAGCCAGGTCGCTGGATACTTCGCCCGCCACGCCGACGGGGAATCACGCCTTGATCCCTTGCAATTTGACGCCTATGGCGCCATTTGCAATTGGCCGACCAATTTTTTTGGCGACACCATGGGGGATCTCCGCGAGATGTCCAAAGCCGGCGTGCTTCGGAGGTCCGCGCAGCGACCGCAGGGCGCGGGGACTGGCCCATGAGCGCCGTTGTGATTGACACCAATGTTCTTCTCATTGCGGACGGCAAAGCCGCGCAAATGAGCGCCCATTGCCAGATTGAATGCATGGATCGTTTGGACCATGTGAAAGTATCCGAGCAGGTGGCGCTGGACGAAAGTTGGCTCATACTTGAAGAGTATTCAAATAAATTAGCGCCGAATCAGTCGCAAACTTTTGGCAGCGCTTTCTTGAAATGGCTGCTTCAGGTTCAAGGTGATCCGGACCACACAACATGGGTGAAAATTACCCCAACAAACAATGAATGCACGCAATTTAGGGAATTTCCGAATGATCCCGGGCTCAAGGCTGATTTTGACCCGGCGGACCGCAAATTTGTTGCAGTTGCGAACGCCCATCCAGAAAAACCGCCCATCATTGAGGCGGGAGACAGCAAGTGGCTGGCGTGGCGGGATCGCCTTTCGAAGCATGGCATACAACTGGATTTGCTTTGCCATGCCGAGCTGCAAGCGATTCACAAAAAAAAGCAGAAGAAAAAGCGGAAATCATGAGCGGCAGCTTTATCAAATTTCCAAGCACGCCGCACCTGGCCTGGCTGGGGGCGCATCCGGCGCGGTCGGACAAGGTGCTTGGCGAGGCGGAAGCAGCCGAGTTTCTTGCGCAGCCGGTGGTGGTTGAGGAAAAGGTGGACGGCGCAAATGTCGGTATTTCATTCGACTCCAACGGCCACATGATCGTTCAGAACCGGGGAAGCGTATTGAAGCCCGGCGACGGCGGGCAGTTCGCTTTGTTATGGAAATGGCTGGCGGAAAGAGAGGGCCGGCTGCTTGATGTTCTGGAAGACAGGCTTTTTTTGTTTGGCGAGTGGTGTTACGCCCGCCATAGCATTCATTACACCCGCCTGCCGGATTATTTTTTAATGTTTGACATATTTGACAAGCATGCGGGGAAATTTTTGAACAGCATGCGACGGGACCGCATCGCCGCTGAGCTGGCTTTGACCACGGTTCCGCGTATTGCCGCTGGTTTATTAACCATGGCGAGCGTAACGAGCCTTATCGGATCCTCAAGCCTGTATGACGGGCCGATGGAGGGCGTGTACTTGCGGCGGGACGATGATTGCTGGCTGCTTAAACGGGCCAAGATTGTCCGTGCTGAATTTGTACAGAACCTCGAAGAACACTGGTCGAAAAAGACGCCGGTAGCGAATCAGTTGGCGCGGAAGTAGCCCGGAGGCGCCGGGGCGCGGAACAAAGTTTTGGAGTCATACACTATAAATCGCGAATCGGTCGCGGGCGGCGGCCAAACCCCGGCCAGGGCCGGGGCTGCCGTGCGCGTTCGTACGGCATCACCCCAACGTCCGTTTTTGCATGATTTCACGGTTGCGCGCCTGCTCTCGCCTCCGGCGGTTTCCCTTCGTATAATCAATTCTTTGGCGTGCGACGAGGAAACACCCGGATGAACCCGATTGAATCTACTGACCCGGCCCTGTGGCAGGCCATTTCTGATGAACAAAAGCGCCAGGAAACCACCCTGGAGATGATCGCCAGCGAAAATCACGTTTCGCCCGCGGTGCTGGCCGCCGCGGGTACGGTGCTTACCAATAAATATGCCGAGGGGTATCCCGGCCGGCGGTACTACGGCGGCTGCCAGTTTGTGGATGTGGTGGAAAACCTGGCACGGCAGCGGGCCACGGAGTTGTTTCGGTGTGCGCATGTAAATGTACAGCCGCATTCGGGTTCGCAGGCCAATCAGGCCGTGTTTCTGGCGGCCCTTTCGCCGGGCGATACGATCATGGGGCTGCACCTTGATCACGGCGGGCACTTAACGCACGGCAAATCGGTGAATTTATCAGGAAAATGGTTTCGGCCGGTCCATTACACCGTGGACGCCAAAACCGAACGCATCGACATGGCGGAAGTGCGCCGCCTGGCGCACGAACACAAGCCAAAATTAATCATCACCGGCGCCAGTGCATACTCGCGCCTGTGGGATTGGGCGGCGTTTGCCGAGATCGCCCAGGAAACCGGGGCTCTGCTGATGGCGGACATTGCGCACATCGCAGGTCTGGTGGCCACGGGGCTGCATCCATCGCCCATACCTTATGCACAATTTGTCACCACCACCACGCACAAGACGCTGCGCGGGCCGCGCGCGGGAATGGTGATGACCAACGCAGATTGGGCGAAAAAAATTGACTCAGCGGTGTTTCCCGGCCTGCAAGGCGGGCCGCTGATGCACATTATTGCCGCCAAGGCGGCCGCGTTCGGCGAGGCCTTAAAGCCGCAGTTCAAACAATACTGCGAACAAATTATCAAGAACGCGCGGGTCCTGGCGGAGGAACTTACGCGCCGCGGGTATCGCCTGGTTTCCGGCGGCACGGACAACCACCTGATGCTTATTGATCTGCGGCCGCGCGGCGAAAATCTCACCGGCGTGCTGGTGGAAACGTGGCTGCAAACCGCGGGGATTATTGTGAACAAAAATATGATTCCCTTTGATCCGCGCAAGCCGGCGGAAACATCGGGCATTCGCGTGGGCACGCCCGCACTGACCACCCGCGGCCTGAAGGAAAGCCACATGAGTCAGGTGGCGGACTGGTTCGACCGCGCCGTGGCCAGCCAGGGCGACGCCCGGATATTGGAGCATGTGCGGGCGGACGTGGCGCATTTCACCGCGGCGTTTCCGCTGCCGCACATAACGGTGTCGCCATGAGCGGCAACGGGAAAAGCATCTCCAACAGTGCGCCCGGCGCAACGCAATCCTCGGGCGCGGCCTCTGCGGCGGTTCCGGACGCCCGTGGCCGCTTTGGCGGTTTTGGCGGGGCATATGTGCCCGAAACGCTCATGGGCGCCGTGCGGCAATTGGATGAAGAATACCGCCGGGCGCAAAAAGACCCGGAATTTCAAAAGCAGTTGGATTATTACTTATCAGAGTTCGCCGGGCGGCCCACACGGCTGTACCTGGCCCGGCGGCTTACCGAACACGCCGGCGGGGCGCAAATTTATTTAAAGCGCGAAGACCTGCTGCATACTGGCGCGCATAAAATTAACAACACGCTGGGCCAGGGGCTGCTTACCCAGCGGATGGGGAAAAAGCGCGTCATTGCCGAAACCGGCGCCGGGCAGCATGGCGTGGCCACGGCCACGGCGGCGGCGGTGTTCGGTTTAAGTTGCAATGTCTACATGGGCGAAGAAGATATTCGCCGGCAGGCCCTCAACGTGTTTCGCATGCGGCTGATGGGCGCCCGCGTGACGCCCGTGTCCACCGGTTCCCGCACGTTAAAAGACGCCACCAACGAAGCCATGCGCGACTGGATGGGTTCGGTGGAAAATACGCATTATATTATTGGGTCGGTGGTGGGGCCGCACCCGTTTCCGCAGATTGTCCGCGATTTTCAAAGCGTCATCGGCCATGAGACGCGGCGGCAAAGTCAGGACATGCTCGGCCGCCTGCCGGATGCAGTTGTCGCCTGCGTGGGCGGCGGCTCCAACGCGGCGGGCATGTTTTATCCATTTGTAGAAGATTGTGAAGTGAAACTGTTTGGCGTGGAGGCCGGCGGCCGCGGATTAAATCCCGGCCAGCATGCCGCTTCGCTGGGGCTGGGGCAGCCGGGGGTATTGCACGGCTCACTTTCTTATGTGCTGCAAGATGATGATGGGCAAACTGCGGTGGTACATAGCGTCAGCGCGGGGCTGGATTATCCCGGCGTGGGGCCGGAACACGCCTACTGGAAAGACCATGGGCGTGTGGCCTACCATGCCATAAGTGATGCCGAGGCGCTCGCGGCGTTTCGCCTGATGTCCGAACGGGAAGGCATCATTCCCGCGCTGGAATCCAGCCACGCGGTCGCATTTGCCTTGCGGCTGGCCGCCCAAATGCCGAAGGAACAAATATTGGTGGTGAATTTAAGTGGTCGGGGCGATAAAGATTGCATGGAGGTTGCGCGGCTCACCGAAGCCGGGCAAGGCGCACATGAAACAGAACCCGCAAAAAGTTGATGGCAAATTGGCGGCGGTTGCGGGCGGCCCGCGCCGGCGCTGGTCGGCGTCGTGGTTTGCATTGGCGGCATTATTTGCGGTGGCGGGGGCGGGCTGCACGCATCATCATAAGAAAAGGCATCGGTGGTCGCTGCGCGATTTGAACACGCCTACATTTGAGGACACGCCGGGGCAGGAGATGTATTTTGAGGGCCAGCCGCATCCGGACGTGGTGGTGGCGCTGCCAAACCATCCGGGCGGGAAAACACGGGTGTACACGGTGCTGGGGGCAATCTTAAAGCCCAGGAAACCGGTAAAACCGCCGAGCATAACGCATGTGCCAGTAGTGACATCGATGAGCGTGCATGTCGGAAAGATGCCGCGGCAGACGAAGGGTAAGAAGCGCGCGAAAAAGCCCGGCGCCAAACCGGGCCTGGGTACGCATTCCCATTGATTAGACGTTGGGCAGCCGGCGCGTGAGCATCTGGTCTGTACGCCCGCAGCGCGGCGCTACGTTCCTCCGTTTTCGCGGACGCTCCGCGACCACGACCACGCGAACCGCGGACCTCCCGCCGTCCCCTATCCGCGACATCGGGGGGCGCCCTCCGGGCCATCCGCGGTTTAATTATATTGTTACCGAATCGCGGTCTTGCCGTCCGCAATAATTGCGTCGCACGGCGCTCGATGAACTACCAAAACACGATCATGCGGACCGCGGATGACGCGGATGACCGCGGATACGACGTGGATAAGGTGCGCTTTGGCCCACCGCGGTCAGTATAAAACGCTAGCGGGAACCAACCCATCCTGCGCCACAACTCGTAACATAGTATGACTTAACGGCAAATTCACGCCACAACTCAGCACATATTATGTGTACCGCTGCGTCAGATCAGGTACAATGCGTGCATGAATGTCGCGCCACTGCTTTCGTTTACGACCCCAACGCAAGTCGCTTCGGATTTGGCCGCCCGGGTGCGTAGGTTGCGTTTGGAGCAACAATGGACCCGGCGAACCTTGGCATTGCGATCGGGAGTATCCATGGGTTCGCTGGAGCGTTTTGAGCGAAGCGGACGGATTTCGCTGCAGAGTCTACTTAAAATTTCGCACGCTTTGGGGCGCCTTCCTGAGTTTGACCTGCTGTTGCAGCCGCCGCCAGCGGAAAGCATTGAGGCCATGGAACTACGCGAACAGCCCCGCCGGCAACGGGGGCGGAAATGAAAAAAATTCTGGTACACTTTTCGCGCGGGGGCGCGGCGCCGGAGTCAGTGTCCCCCGACTTGGTGGTGGGTCAATTAGCTCAGGATCGGAACGGCGTTTATTTTCAGTACAACGCGGAGTTTCTGGCCACCGGTTTCAATCTGTCCCCCATCCGACTGCCGTTTCAGCGCGGCGTGCATACCCATTCTGATTTGCAATTCGGGCCGTTGCCGGGGCTATTTGATGATTCGCTTCCCGATGGGTGGGGGCGTTTGCTGATGGACCGTCACTTTGCGGCTCTGGGGTTGAACCCCGAAAGCCAGAGCCCGCTTGACCGGCTAAGCTGGCTGGCAACCGGAACCATGGGCGCATTGACATACCATCCGCCATCGGGACGGGAAAGCGCAGCTGACGCCATTTTAAGCTTGCATGATCTCGCCAGGCAGTCAGAACAGGTGCTTTCGGGCCAGGCCCAGGATGTCCTGCCGGCACTGCTTTGCGCCGGCGGCTCGCCCGGCGGCGCGCGGCCCAAGGTGCTGGTGGGGGTGCGCGGAGACCAACTGCTTTCCGGGGAGGGGGATCTGCCCGCGGGTTTTGAGCACTGGATCTTAAAATTTTCCGGCGCGGTTGATCAGGCCGACGCTGGGATGGTGGAATATGCTTATATGCAGATGGCGTCGGCAGCGGGCCTCGTCACGCCGCCCGTACGCCTGTTCAAAGTAAGCCGAACCAGGCGGAAAGCGGAAAACTTCTTCGCCGTTCGGCGCTTTGACCGACGCGGCAATCGCCGATTTCATGTTCACACTTTCGGCAATCTGATCCAATCGAATTTCCGCATCCCTTCATGCGATTATCTGCAGTTGTTGCGAACAGCCAGCGTGCTTACCGGCCACCATGGGGACGTGCTGGCGGCCTTCCGGCAAATGGTATTCAACGTCCTGGCGCATAACCGCGATGATCATGTCAAAAACTTCGCGTTTCTGTTTGATGATGTGGCGCGGCAATGGCGGTTGTCTCCAGCCTATGACGTGTCATGGTCCGCCGGACCGGGAGGCGAGCATACCATGACCATTGGCGGCGAAGGGAGATATCCCGCGATTAAGCATTTCCATTCGTTGGCGGAACAGGCCGGGATTTCACGCCGCGAGGTGGCGGAAATTATCGAACAGGTGCAAGCGGCCATTGGCCAATGGCCGCGCTGGGCCGATGAGGCGGGCGTCGGCCGCCGGCGCATTAGCGCCATTGCGGCCACTTTTCCGGCCCTCCATTGACTAGTGCGAGGTGATCGCAACGGGCGGGGAGAGCTGGCCTGGGCGATAAAAAGCATATTCCATACTTCTCATTATTTTATTGCACCGCGGCAACCTCTTGCGTCCATGCCTTGTCATTCCCCACATTGCCGGCTCACGCCCTCTCTCCGTCGTCTCCTTGTCGGCTCGGCGCTCTCTGCGCCTCAGCGTTTTATTAAATAACCGCGGAGTCGCGGAGAGCGCCCAGAATGACTTGCAAGGCGATATCTCGCAAGAATCAACACTAATTTATTCCAGCCACGCTCATAAATCAAAGCCGCATTGTAATTAGGGCGCGGCGACCAGACGAACCGCGGATGACGCTGATGCGACGAAGTGGACGATGGTGAGCGGCCTCCCGTCGTCCCTATCCGCGACATCCGCGTAATCCGCGGTTTAATTATATTGATACCGAATCGCGGTCTTGCCGTGTAATAAAATCGGCCCGGAAAATGCAATGCAAGCGGACGATATGGCCACCCCCCCATTGGGCCTTTTTACTTCCGCCGATATAGCACCACCGTTTGCTGAGGCCTTACGCGCAGCGCGGCGCCGTGGACGGTTTTCCCGTTCACGAGATTCTTCGACCGCGCCAATGCCGCCGGTATTTTCAGCGAATAAGTTTTGTTGTGGGTAGTATTCATAGCAATTAAATAACGACCGAAGCGCAGGCGGTAGAAATAGGCCCGGCCGATATATGGCCACTGTTGGGCGCTGGTAGGCGGTAATGGCTTGGCGGCAAGGCTTTCGCTTTCGCATACCATGCCGGGACGGACAGCGCAGTGCGGGGGCCGTAGTGCCAGGTCATGCCAATCAGCGATTTTAATGAGCGGAGAAACTGATTGTTCGCCAGGCACTGCTGCGCATATCCCAAGGCCTGCGGGTCTTGTTGGCCCAGCGCCGCAGCGGTTTGCAGGCCGTAGCCGAACCCGAGCGTATCACCATACGCAATGGCCGCAGGGTACAAATCGTGCCGCCAACCAATGACTTCATCCACGCGCATGCAGCGGAAGCCCTTGGAATCGGGGGATGGCGGGCGGAAGAATGAACGTGCGTGGACAATTAATTCATAGCGTTTTTTCAGGGCGGCGGTTTTCCCGGCCTGCCACATCCAGCGGCCCAATTTTGAATTTCGCCATAAGTGCCCACAAACCCCAGTTCCCGCGTTAAACCCGCGCGGGTGACCACGGTGTAGTGCCGGCCAAATGGCCATTCCCAGCCATGCGCGGTTTTGCTGCCGCGGTACGGCGCCAATCCCATGCCAATATTAAGAAAATTCAGCGCCTTCTTTTGAGACAGCGCCAGCCGGGGGTCCACAATCTCCAGGCCGCGGTTGCAAAGATACACATTTAATTCAGCAATCATGCACTGGTTGGAATAGTACCGCAGATTGCGTTCCAAAAAATCGCGGCCGGCTTTCAGCAGCCGTCCCCGGGCCGCATACCGCGGAACTTTCCGGCCATTAACGGTGAGGCTTCTGCGCAAAAACGGCTTTATCTGTGGGGCCAGCCGACTGTACCATTGGACCGGCTCGAATAATGCGCGGTGGTACAGAGGGGGAGACAGCAACATCCCGGCCGAGATTAAGAACCCGGAAGTAGCGCCGTGGCGGATGGCCACGGCGGCGCCATCAGCCCTTCAACAATGCCTTCAATGGCCGCGAGCCGTGCAGCAATCGTACAAGAGGT
>JAJZCU010000032.1 GCA_021828935.1 Planctomycetota bacterium
CATTTTGAAATGTGAACGCCATCCATGGCTCCTTGTTGTTAAAAAAGAATTTCCATTTTCAGAACATCTTTTGGGATAATACCATGCCGCCTTGCCTTGCGACAGTTGATAATTCGGCGATCCTTATCGGCGGGGCCTGGGCCATTTTGCGGGCAACCTAACACTGAATTTGCGCCTGGCTGCGGCGCTGACACGCGCAGGCCCCAAACATGAGGCCGTCGCACAGTGGCAAAAGACCCTGGACAGGGCAAACGTTCTTGTTGCCGGCGACGGGCATAACAAAGAATGGGCGGACATGCAGCAGACTGCGGAGGCCGCCCTGGCGCGGCTGAACGGCGCGGACGAAAACTGACCGGCGGCCTCGCCGGGCAAGGGCGCCGCGCTTGGTGAAGGCGCTGCCGCTTGGTGGGGGCGCTGCGCTTGGTAAAGGCGCTGCGCTTGGTAAAGGCGCTGCACTTGGTGAAGGCGCTGCGCTTGGTGGGGGCGCTGCGCTTGGTGGGGGCGCTGCGCTTGGCGAAGGCGCTGCACTCCTGCTTTGCTTGGCGGGTGGTCGCCGCGGCGACGCACGGGAATACGCCGCGCGAAATTGGTTTATGGGCATGGCGTTGGTCGGGACCGGTTCGCAAATCGTGGAACAAATTCGGGCGGGGGCAAAACCCCGGCCAAGGCCGGGGCTATATAGCCGCCGGCTTGCCGGCGGTTAGGGGCGACGCATGCGCGCATGAGGATAAATCGTGGGCTAGGTGTTCCGCGCCCCGCCCGTTTTCCCTACAGCGGCAACAGGCAGAGGGTGTTGCCCACGGTGTTGGCCGTGCTGTCCACGATGCAGTTCTTGCCGGCGCGCTTCGCGGCGTACAAAGCGTCGTCCGCATAGGCCACGAGCTGCTCGGCATGGCTGGGGTGATTGACGCTGACCGTCGCCACGCCCATCGACATGGACATGCTTACATCAGATGGCAATAAGTTGCGCATCTGGGCCATGAATTCATCCTTCACGCGCTGGCCGGCTTGAACGGCGGTGTCGGCGCCAATGTGCGGCAACAACACGACAAATTCATCCCCGCCGTAGCGGGCGGCAATATCCATCACCCGCAGGTTCAGCGTGATCACCTTGGCGGTGATTTGCAGGATGCGGTCGCCAAACTGGTGCCCCAGTTCGTCATTTAAGTGTTTATACCCATCCAAGTCCAGCATAATGCAGGACAAATCCTGGCCATACCGCTGGGTTTCTTCGAAGCAGCGTTGCAGACAGGTGGTGAAGTGGCGGCGGTTGTACAGGCCGGTGAGCGGATCTGTGGCGGCCATGCGCTCCATTTGCTGCAGGCTGTCCTTGAGTTGCTGGTTTTTTAGCGCGATTTCCCGCGCCGACTGCTGCTGCTGTTCCTGCAGGCGCCGATTTTCCTGCCGAATTTTATACGATTCAATATTTTTTTCCACCGCCAGAGGAATGGTGGTCAGATAATCGCCGGCCTTTAACAGATAATCTGAAGCGCCGGTGCGAATGGCCTGCGTGGCGCTTTGCCGCACATTTTCTCCGGTCACCACGATCACCGGTTTGTCGCACCGGGAGAGAATACGGGCCAGAAGATCAATGCCGGTAATGTCCGGCAGGTTGAAATCGGTTAAGATAATATCAAATTTATCAAGCGATTGCGCCAGCGCCTCCCGCCCGCACGCCGTGGGCACCACCGTGTCGGGGCCGAAGTGCTCGTCGAGCGTTTCGCGGATCAGGTCGCGCTGATCGGCATCGTCTTCCACCACCAGAATCTTCATGCTCTGCTCGATTTTAGTGCAACAGGTATCGCCAACGGGTTAAAAAAGCCCGTATTACGCCGCGTCGCACTGCTGTGCGCCCAGTGGAAACTGATGAATGCGCAGCCAGTAACTGGCCGATTGCATCACCGTTTGAATAAACGCCGAAGCGTCGGTGGGCTTGTTGGTGTAACTGTTGGCGCCATGACGCATGGCGATGCGTTTTTGCTCGTCATCGGTAACGCCGGTCATCATCACCACGGCAATGTCGGAATTGCGCGGATCCGAACGAATGGCCTGCAGGGTTTGCTGGCCGTCCATGCCTGGCATTTCGATATCAAGAAAAATCAGGCCGGGGCGGGCCGCGCCAATGAACTGCCCCTGCTGCCGAAGGAACTTCAGGGCCTCTTCGCCGCTGGAGACCTCAAACACTGGGTTGTCGATGCGCGCGGTTTCCATGGCGTCACGGATGAGTTGCCGGCAGTCCTGGTCGTCATCCACCAGCAGAATTGTGATCGGCGCCGGTGGCGCGGCGTCGGTGGCGGGGTGGGGGTAGTTCATACAATCACCTCAACGGCTGTGGCCGGCGCGAAACATTTCGCCGGAAGAGCCATGTAAAAAGTTGTGCCCTGTCCGGGCTGGCTTTGGGCCCAAAGGCGGCCGCTGTACGTTTCCACGATGCTTTTCACGCTGGCCAAGCCCACGCCCTTGCCCGGTATTTTCATCACCGCGGGATTCCTGGCGCGGCGAAATACATGGAATAGTTGGGCCATGTCAGCCTCTTCAATGCCTATCCCGGTGTCGCTGACGCTAAAGAGTATTTCGCCATTTTCGCGGGCGTAGTTGATTGAAATGCGTTTTTCGCCGTCGGGGCGCATGTATTTAATGGCATTGTCCAATAAATTCTGGAAAACCTGGCGCAGGCGGGACTTGGCGCAATACATTCGCGGCAGCGGTCTTTCCACGGTCAGGGCGATGCCGCGGATTTCAAGATCATTGCTGAATTGCCCTGCGAGGTCGCGCACGAGGCGGTCTAAACAAACAAGTTCAATTTTTTCGCGCCGCGTCTTAATGCGCGAAAGTTCCAGCAATTCGTTGATAAGTTCGCACTCGGCCTCCACATTTTTTTGAATGCGCTGCAACCGCTGCACGGCGTCGGCTTGCAAAGTGGCCTGATATTTTACCAGGAGCATCGACGCCATGCCGGAAATATTGCGCAGCGGGGCGTTTAAGTCATGCGAAACGGCCCGCAGGAAGTCTTCCTTCTCGGCAATTTCCGCCTCCAGGCGGCCATTGACTTGTTTAAGTTCCAGCGTTCTTTGCTGTACCTTGTTTTCCAGCTCCGCGTGGCTGCGGCGGATGTCTTCCTGCTGGCGAGAAAGGGTGTCGGCCATGCCGTTAAAAGCGATGGCCAGGGCGCCGATTTCATCCGAACGCTCCAGCGTTACGCGGTGCTCCAAATCGCCGGAAGCCAAAGTGTCCGCCGCCAGGGACAACTGGTGCAGCGGACCGGTAATATGCCGCGTGATGAACACCGCCACGGGCAGGGCCAACAGCACCACGCCAATGCAGGTCAGCAACACGCTGGCCTCCAGATAATGGGCGGTGGCCTGCAATGTGGCCGAGCGGATTGCGACATGAACATATCCACGCAGTTTAGGCAGCCCGGTGAAGGTGTGACCAAAAATTGGCAGCGCAATGACCATGTACCGCCGGCCCAGGTGGCGCACGCGGCCGGAATCGCGCGGGCCACCCAGGCGCGGCGCCAGATACGGGGAGTACTTCTTCCACGCCGCTGCGGACTGCGCGTTGTAGGCCAACAAGCGCAGATTGGGGCTGGTAACGGCAATGAAGCGCAGGCCAAATGATTTGTCCAGAGCTGTCAGACGCGTCCGCAACTGTCCGGTCGACAGCGGCATGGCACTGCCCAGGGTGCTGGCCAGGGCATAGCCCAGTTTGCGAACCTGTTCTTCGCGGCTGTGCCGCACCGTGATAAAGGTGACGGCCAAAAAAACGCTGCCGCAGGCGCCCACGGCGCTGACCAATAAAATCAGCAGCGCCAGGGTCATTTTAAGTTGCAATGGTATCAGCCGCGTAGTGCGGTCGTCTTGGGGCGGCGTTTGGCGCGGCACATTGGCTGGCGCCGCGGAACCGTGTGCGCCCTGTGCCGCCGGCGCAGAACCGCGGGCCGCCGGCGCGGGCGCCAACGCCAACGCCGCCGTGGCAGTCTCGGTTTTTGAATGTTGCGTGCGCCTCATGTCAAGGCAACATCGGAACAAACGGGGCCCAGCTTAATAACCTCTGACCAAAAACGTCCGCGGGGCCCTCCAGGCTCGGGCGCCTGCGCGGGGATGTATCTGCCCATGGAAGGTTGTAAAATAAACCGCCGAGGTGCATGGGGAGGGGCGGATGAAATCGCGCGCAGAAGGGCTCAATGTCCGGGCCTGAAAGCTTAACGCCAAAGGCGCCAAAATCGCACTCAATGCCCCAGTACGTGGAAATGGACCGCAAGAATCAGCGCCACGCCGCCCATCAGCAGAAGCGCCCCCGCCACGCCAATATAATGTTTGAAATCATCGGGAATTTCGGCGAACGGCATATCCGCCAAGCGCAGGCCCGCAAGCGCCCACCGGCTGGGACGGCGGCGCGGTTTGGCGCCGGCCACCACATCCTTCGCGGCGCCTTGGCCATCGTTGGCGGCGACGGGACCCGTATCCTTCCCATCCGGCTGAGGCGGGGTCATCACCGCGGCCGCGTCTTTGCCGACGGCGGCCTCGGTTGGCGCAATCGCGGCTGCGGAATCTGCGCCCTGTTCGCGCTGGACCACGCGTGCGCGAAGTTCTTCTTCGGCCGCCTGTTCCCCGTCCGCCAACGCGGCTTTCACCCGTTGCTCGACCGGCACCGATCCCGCCGCGTCATCCAGGGGTCGCAGCGGTTGCGGGACTGCCTCCACCTCATCAAAAGAGCCGGCCAGCAGCTCGTCGTCTAAAGGTGCATCGGCCGGAGCTTCTACTTCGGATTCTTCTGGCGTTGGCTGGGGGGCCCGCGCCGGTTCGAAATCACCGGGAAGCTTTTCTGTTAATCCGTCCGCGGCCGCGGCTTGGTCGGCGGGCGTGGCCCGGGCCGGCACAAATCCCGGCGCCATGTTTTCCGCCGATGCTTCCGCCGGTGATGCGGCGGTCGCCCCGGTTAATGAGCCGTGCTCTTCCCCCTGCGAGGCGTCCGCGCGCGGCGCCGATGAATCATGGTTCGTTTCGCCAGCTTCGCCTCCGGCAGGTTCCTCGCCCAGCAAGGCCTCAATTTGCCGGCGCAGCTCCGCATTGGCCTCCTCCGGCGAAAGCACGCCCGGGCCCGTCGCCCCGTTTTCATCCTGGTCATCCCCCTCGCCGGCCACCGCCCGCTGAAGGTCATGCCGCACCAGATTCGCAAAACTGTCGCGATCACCCGGCAGAACCGCCGCGGAAGAGGCCGACGGGTCCGGCCTCGGCGCAACGTCGCCAATTCGCGGATCGGCCTGGGCGACGGGTTGTTCTGCTTGCAATTGCATCTGCTGTCCATCGGCCAAATCCGCCGCCGACTTTGGCACAAAAAAACGGAGCATTGAAAACTTAACAGCAACCCCAAAAACCTGCTACCATACCGCGATGCCCGAACCGCAGGATCACCACCGTTTTTTTATGCCGAAAATTACCGTCGGTGACAATGCCTTGCCGGCGGATCAGGCGGATCATGCCCGGCGCGTGCTGCGTCTTGACTGGGGCCGGGATGTGCTGGTGTTTGATGGCCAGGGCCACAGCGCCACCGGGCCGCTGCGCCCGGCCGGCCGTGGCGCCCATGTGCGGGTGGAATCCGTGTCGTTTTCGCCGCCGCCGGCGGTACGGCTGACGGTGGCCTGCGCCGTGCCCAAGGCCGATCGCGCCGACCAATGCGTTGAGATGCTTAGCCAATTGAATGTTTATGCGTTGCAGTGGACACTGTACGATCGCGCGGTGGTCAGGCCATCCGCGGAGGGAAACAAGATGGAGAAATGGCGACGCCTGGCGGTGGAATCATGCAAGCAATGCGGACGACTGTGGTCCATGCGGGTGCTGCCGCCGACGCCCTTGGAACATTTATTAAGCACCGTCGCCGGGGTTGGCCCGGCGCCCGCTCCGGCCTCGCCAACATTGCTGGTCTACGGCGCCCCGGATGTGCCCTGCGGCCTGGGCCAATTCATGGCGCCCGCGGCGCCGGCGATGGCTAATGCAACAAGCGACTGCACGCTGGATATCGCGGCATTCGTCGGCCCGGAGGGCGGCTTTTCCCCGCGCGAACGGGCGCTGCTACAAAATGCCGGCGTGTCGGCCGTGCGCCTGGCGCCCACGGTACTGCGCATCGAAACCGCCGCCGTGGCTTTCGCGGCGGTGGTGGCCGCGGCGATTCCCCATGCCCGGCATGAGATTCCAAAAGCAGAGGCCAGATAAGAAAACGCCGAGGCAGCGCGGCGTGCGGCAGCCAGTATGGCCGCCCCCCGCACCCTAAAATTTATTTTTGTAGCCGTTTCGGCGCCAACGCAATCTGCCATTGTTCAAACGATGTGCCGCTGATTGGTGCCAACGTCACCCGTCGCGCGTGGCGTTGCAACGACAATGCCCCTCCGGTGGCCGGGTTCTTTATCGAAAAATGGCCGCCGTGCCGGACGAGCTTCCATATCTGTCCACTGCCGCCGAACGGCTTCTGTTGTAACGCGGCGTGCCTCCCGCCGCCGGAAGCCGTCGCCACCAGCCCGCTGGCGCGATTGACCAACGCAAACTTGCCGTCGCCAAAACCCAGCATGAACCATTGGTTCTTCCAGGCGCCGCTGCGCGGCGATTCCACCAGTTCGGCGCCGTTTCCAGGCGAGTCCCCCTGTACGCTAAGTTCCCGGCGGCCGGGCCGGTTGATAATATGATAATAACGGCCACTGACAAATTGCTGGTCCCCGTGAAACCGCGCCCGCGGCACAACCAGCGTGGTCACGGATTTTGCCGGCAATGTCACGCGCAGCCGCTTTCCGGTGATGCGGTGGCCGGGGCTGTGCCGCAGTTGATGTTCCCCGGATGTAAGATAAGTCGATACCGCGCCGCCCACCTCTGAAAAGGCCGCCAAATCGTACTCGATGCCCCGGGGTTCATCGGTGGGGTTGGTCGCCACCATGATCAATCGCCCGGTGTGCGGATCATGGGCGGCCAGCGAATGGGCGTCATCAACGGCGATAAACCGGCACCCCGGCGTGATAAACCGGCTGTAATTGGCCATCACAAAATATTTTTGATTCACAACCATGCCCGTGTCCCCGGCGCCGGTCAACGGGTTGCGCATGAATCCCCAGCCGCCGGCGCTGTCCACCGCCTGCCAGTACACCCACGCGGTGGGGCGCAGCAGTTTCATATCTTCCAATATGCGCAATGACATGGGGATGCCGGTGGCGTCTCCGTCCCCATATTCAGACATCCACAGCCCTTTGCCATAGCCCATGGCCAGGTTGCAAAGTTGCACCCGTTCATTGCCGCCGTAGCTGTGCGTATTAATCCGGCCGAGAATGCGTTTTGCAACGCGGTCATAACTTTCAAACGACGTTACCGTCTGGTTGATATTATTTTCATCGGGCGCGCTCACGGGCGTTCTCATGCCGCGGCTGTGCAAAGCCGCGCCCAGGCGGCGGATAATTTCTTGTTGCCCCGGCCGGTCGAAGTGGCACCCTTCCTGATGGTTCCCGAAGCGCCACCAAGGGGAGACGGGTTCATTGAGCGGCTCGACGGATGCAAAGTTCACGCCCCAGTGCGTGTGGAAGCGCCGCACCACCAGCGCCAAATAATGCGCAAAAGCTCCGTAATCATCGAGCTTCAGATTGTTGCCGCCGTTTTTGGCGCCGGTCACGCTGCCGCTTCTGGTCATCCACCAGGGTGGGGAGTTGGCGAACGCTTCGACGTGTTGTACGCCCCGACGCATGGCCTCGTGCAACACCCAGCGCTGATTTTTATCAGCATCCCAGTCCCAGTGGTCACGCCGCGGTTGAAAGCCTGGAACCGCGGTGCGGTGGCTTAAAAAATGGTAATTTGGATTTTCCCCGCCGCCAATGTTGTACCGCGCCACGGTCAGGCCCAGCCCTTTCCGCGGGTCAAAGATGCGTTCCATATAAGTCCGGCGAATGTTGGCAGGGAATCCACCAATGACATGCGCCCACCACGCCAGCGACGTGCCCCAGCCCTCCAGCGTCTGAAACGTCACCGACGGATCAACGGCCACGCGATCGACACGCAGGTTTCGCGCCGCTTCCGCCGCGCCCGGCGGCGCCAAAAGACCCAGCGATGCGGCCAGTGACGAGGCCAGAAACGTCCGTCGGGTAGATTGCGCCATGGGCAATCCTTTTTGATGCCTGCGTGGTCCACGCCCGCGGCTTCCGCCAGATTTGCTGTTAATCCAGCGGCGGGGCGGACAACTTCACCGGGCGGCCTTCGCGGTCGCTCTGGTACAGGGCGTCCATCAGCCAACTGTGCAGCACGCCATAGCGCACGCCGCAGCGCGGCTCGGCTTTGCCGGCAATGCACTGCACAAAATTGCCGATGGGCGTGTACCCTTTCTGTGTGACCTGTGGATATTTAATCAGGGCGCCTTTTTCATCATAATGTTCCAGCCGCGCCGCGTGAATGCCCGTAACGATCCGTCCCTTGTCGCCGGCCAGCCAGATGCCTTCCTGCCAGCCAGGCGTATTGCCGCTGATGGTCACCGTGCCCAAAACATTGCCCTGAAAGCGAATGGTTATGGCGGCGTTGATATCCACGGGCGTGCCTTTTTTGTCGGTCCAGCAGAAGACTTCCTCCGCGGGCCGGTCAATCAACCACGCCACCGAATTAAACAAATGCGCGCCGGTGTCGTACATTTGCCCGCCGCCGGACATCGCCGGATCCTGCCGCCAGGAATTCAACGTGCCGTTGCGCCAGCCCTGGCAACTAAACGCGGTGATGGTTTGCAGTTCCCCCAGTCCATTGTTTTTTAACACGTCGCGAATGTAGGCAAATTCCGCGCTAAACGGGGCCTGGAAACCCACCTGCAACTGCCGACCCGTGGCTTTCAACTTTTCCGCCAGCTTCCGGGCGTGGTCGGAATTGGTGACCATCGGTTTTTCCACCAGCACGTCATAGCCATGTTCAATGGCACTCATGGCCTGCTGAAAGTGCTGCGTATGCGGCGTAACGAACATGATGCCGCGCAGTTTTTCCGGAGGATTTTTTAGCAGCGCTTCGTAGCTGTCGTACAATTTGATCGATTCTTTGTTGGGAAACTTGTCCCGCAAACGTTCCATATTCGCCCGATTTACGTCGCACAGCGCCACCACCTGCGCCAGCGGCTCGGCATTAATTCCACTCGCGTGGGCGTTGGCCATTCCGCCGCAGCCGACAATTGCCAGATTAATTTTTTCTTCCACCGCAAACTCCTCGTGGTACAAATGTGGGTACAAAAACCGTGGATGATCACAGTCAACAACCGCCGCATATCGTAGAGCGTCCGCCCGCGGGGAACAAGTAGGGGCGCCGGGGCGCCCGCGGGTCAAAAAAAATCGCCCGGGTTCGGCGTGCGCCGCCCCAACTCCGCGTTCTCAATACTTGGGCTCCCAGCGGTGGGCGTAGAACAGGCTGTCGGTGGCGCGTGGCCCGATCATATGCACGGACAATGGCCGCTTCAGGGCGCTCTTGCGGTACTGCAGTAGCACGCTCGCTGCGGCATCCACCTGAAAGTTGATATTCGCCTCAATGGCCGCGGTTTGATGCCTCGGCAGCAGGGCTTGGCGCTGGTAACTCCATGATGGGTCCAGGCGCACCAGCAGATTGCATTCGGCGGCATCAATGGGATAGCCCTGCACCAGGCTGTTGCATGTGCCCGGCGGGTAAAACCAGAAGCATATAAAGCGGTCTTTTACCAGCAGCGATCCGCCGCCACCGCGAAACAATTCGGCATGATTGAAATCAATGGCCGGCTTTTCCGCACCGCCGCGGGCGGCATAAGCCCGGCGATTCTTGGTATCATATACGCCGATGTGGGCGGTCTCCGTCGGCAGACGGCTCACGACGCGGTCGGGATCGATATCCAGCGGTGGCCGGGGCATGCGATTGTCGCACCTTTTCTGGTAATTTAGCGGGCCGCCCCGCCCGCCCGAAACCAGGCCGCCAACTGTGGCGCCCGCGGCCGCTATTGGGCTTCATACCGGATGACGCTATGCACGGAAACGGGCGTGAAACGCGTCCGGCCCTTTAAAAACATTAATTCTATCAACACCGCGATGCCCGACACCGTGCCCCCCAGTTTTTCCACCAAATCGCAACACGCCCGCATGGTGCCGCCGGTGGCCAAAAGATCATCCACGATCAGGCAGCGTTTAAACCTGCCCAGCGCATCGGCATGAATTTCCAGCGTGTCCTGCCCATATTCCAAGTCATACGTCATGGAAATTTTTTTCGCCGGCAGCTTGCCGGGCTTGCGCACCGGCACAAATCCGCACGACAGCGCCTGCGCCAGAGCCGTGCCAAAAATAAACCCCCGCGATTCCGCCCCCACCACCACTTCTATGCCCGCATTGCGAAACGGATTGGCCAGCAATTCCACCGACAGCGCCAGCGCCGCCGGGTCCGCCAGCAGCGGCGTGATGTCCTTGAAGACAATTCCCGGTTTGGGAAAATCCGGCACTTCTCTAATAAACCCGCGCAGGTCAAGCATCGCGTCTTTCCATGAAAACGTCATCCAGCATCAGCATGATGCACCCGGCCCGCCGCCGCCGCAAGTGGCGCTGCCGGCGGCGCCGAACCGTGTCTTGTTCCAGATGGGGCAGGGGAGAGGGGCCCACGCCCGCGATCTCGGCCGGATTCGTCCGGCAAAATGAGGGGGGCGCTAAATCAGCCGCGCCCGATTGGCCTGCCGGATGTATTTTCTGCCGGGCCACTGCACCGGGTCTGGCGGCAATAGGATTTTGCCCAGCGGGGCCAGGAAGCCGTCAAGGCCGCCGGCCAGATCCAACAATTGCAACTGCGCCGCCTTCACGGGGTTAATGCACATCATGTAATGTTCATTGAGGAAAATCAACCCTTGGTCGCCACTGGCGATGAATCCAAA
>JAJZCU010000033.1 GCA_021828935.1 Planctomycetota bacterium
TTCATAACGAATGTCTCCAACAAAATAAGGAAAAAAAACAGAACGCCCGATAGTCAGACGTTCAGAAAAGAACTCAGCTATTGATCGCCGACGCGCCGGGCGCCGGGCGTTGCGCCTTGCCCGTTATTTGATGCAACGCCGGAGGCCGGCGCGCTTGCCGTTCCCGGCTGCTGGGGTGAGGACAACGGCGTGTTCGGCCGCGTGATTTCCACGCGTTCGCTGCGCAGCGTCACGGTTTCCGGATGGTGTTCCTCTTTGCGCAGCCGTGTGATACGTACCTCTTCGCGAATGACCAAACGTTTCTCAATGACCGTGACCTCTTCCACCAACGGGATCACAAGCGTCTGGCCCTCGTAGCGCATTGCAACTGGCTCTTGCACGACCTGATTCATAGGAATGCGTTCAATTGAAACGTCTTCCTGGGCTAACAATGCGTCAATTGTCTCGGTACGCTGGTCCACTAACTTTTCGATGCGAACGGTCCGCTCGACCGGCTTTTTTGTAATGCGGGCCTCCTCGACCATCACGGGAATGACAATTTCGCTGATGGTCGCTGGCGTGCCGACGTCCACGACCGGCTTGGGCTGGATTTCACGGGCGGGTATTGCGGATGCAGTGCCAAGCTGCGATTCGGACGAACTCGTCGGCGGCGATGCCATGTGTGATACCTCGTGCAAAACCGGTTCACGGCGGTTCAAAAAACCAATACGCCGCGAAGACCTATAAAGCGTGGGAAGCAATGCCTGTGCCTGCCGGGTGGAATGGCTGTTGAATGTTAAAGCTTAATTAAATAACGGCATGCACGGGCTCCGGGCGCGCGCGAAGCGCATGGCTGTACTGAGCAAAGCGCAGGCGCCGTGAAACGGCAGGGCGGGTGGTTACGCGCGTAACGCAGAACGCTGTCGCCGGCTGTCAGCCGCAGTAATTGTGCGACCCAAACAATGAGCAAAATCAAATTAGGTGCCCGAAAGACTCATCCGCCGGCCAGGGCCCCGATGATCAGCAACGGTTCGGCGCCATTGGCGACAGCGTCGGGCAGCGGGGCGTTAGGTGGTTCATAGGAAATATCTTGCTGGCAGGCGAAAAATCGCAGCAGCGGCCTGCGGCCTTGGGTGGCGTAATCGCGAATGGCGCCGCGAAGCACGGGATAGGCGGCCTCTAATGCATCCAGCACTGATCGTTGCGTAACATCGCCGGCCACGGCCAATTGCAGTTCGCCCTGAACGCCCGCAAGCACGCGCAAATGATATGGCAGAACCACGCGGATCACGGCAGCGCCTGCGCTTCCACAGACAGCACCGCCGGCAGGTCGCGAACAATGGCCGCCCAACGATCGCCCGCACTTGCTGAGGCGTACACCTGTCCCCCGGTGGTTCCGAAGTAGACGCCGCAGGGATCCAGCGTATCCACGGCCATGGCGTCCCGCAATACATTAACATAGCAATCACGTTGGGGAAGACCCTTGGTCAGCGGCTCCCATTCATTGCCGCCGGTTTTGCTGCGGTATACGCGAAGTTTGCCTTCGGGCGGGAAATGCTCAGAGTCGCTTTTAACGGGTACAACGTAAATGGTTTCCGGTTCATGGGCATGCACGTCAATGGGAAAGCCAAAGTCTGTCGGCAGATTTCCGCTAATTTCATACCAGGATTCGCCGGCATTATCGCTGCGCATCACGTCCCAGTGTTTCTGCATAAACAACACACGGGGGCGCGATGGGTGCAAGGCGATGCGATGTACACAGTGGCCGACTTCCGCGGCGGGGTCGGGCAGTTGGAACGGCGACTTTAAGCCTTGGTTGATAGGATTCCATGATTGGCCGGCGTCATCAGTGCGGAACGCGCCGGCGGCGGAAATGGCAATGAACATGCGGCTGGGATTCGTGGGATCCAGCAGAATGGTGTGTAGGCCCATGCCCCCGGCGCCTGGCTGCCACAGATGTCCCTTCGCGCTGCGCAGGCCAGGAAGTTCGTGCCATTGTTGGCCGCCGTTGATGGTGCGAAACAGGGCGGCATCTTCAACGCCGGCATACACGGCGTCCGGGTCGGTCAGGGATGGTTCCAAATGCCATACGCGCTTAAATTCCCACGGGTGCTGTGTGCCGTCGTACCATTGATCCGTTTCCAAGGCGCCATCATAGGCGAATTTGTTTCCCGTCGGCGCCCAGTTTTCGCCGCCGTCATTGGACCGTTGAATTTGCTGACCGAACCAACTGCTGGATTGGGACGCATAAAGGCGATTGGGGTCGGCGGGGGAGCCTTTTACATGATAAATTTCCCAGCCACCGAAGAAAGGTCCGGCGATTTGCCAGCGCTCACGCTTGGCTTCGGAGGTAAGGATAAACGCGCCTTTGCGCGTACCAACCAGCAAGCGTACGGCGGACATGGCGCGACTCCTTTTTAATTTTTATCGAGTATCAATTCAACATGCGGCGCGGGTTTTGTCAATGGGGAAACAGTCCGGCCCGCGCCACATCATTAAAATGGAGCACCGGCCGAACGCGCCGCGCCGCAGCGCGCGACCGTTATCAAAATTGTGTATTGGCGGATGGCGGGCATCAAGGGCATGGATTTGCGCGCCAGCCGGCGCATCGCCGGACGGTTCAAAAACATAATATGCATACGAGCGCGCACGGCGTCGAAAACTTCAAACCCGTGACGAGATCTGTTAGCGGTCCGGCCGGCCCACCGGGCCGCGCGGCGCCTAATCAGGGCGTGAACATTTCATACCACGTAACGGTGCGCGGAGGCCCCCCCTTTTTTGATCACTGATCCACTGATCATTAATTCATTAATCATTGTTGTTTCGCCCAGGGGGTCCCCGCGCGCGGAATCCCACAGATTCGGCGGCGATGATGGAACCGCCGATGACGCGGATGAACGCGGATACGACGGGGCAGCACGGAATGATTATTAAACAGCGAACCGCCAAGCATGGCGGCGCAAACATATAGCCCCCGGCTTGCCGGGGGTGGGGCGCCGAGATGGCTGGTCGCCTTAAATGATTACAGGCTGGATCCCCGGCCGATACCGTAGCCCGAACGGGCGCATGAAACTAGCCCGGCATGAAGTCGCAACGCAATGCTGGTTCGATCTCAAGTACATTTGCTGACGTTGCATGCAACGCCACTGAGCTGTCAGTGGGGCGGGTCTGCGCTACACGTTTTTTTCCGCTCTGCCGCCAAAAACCGCGCGACATCGCGCGAGGCCGCAAAAAATTTTAAAATATCAAATGTTGCTCAAAGAAGAGCCGAAGCGGAGGCCGGGCTATTTAATAAGCGACGCGCGGCAGGCGACCGCTTTCGCAGCAGCGTGCGACGGTGAATGGCGCGCAGCCCGGCGATGACGGCGCGCTCCAGCCATGGCCGTGACCTGTTGGCGGGTGGCGCCCCGAGCCGGAATTATCCGGACGTTTTTTCCGCCGGGGGCTTTCCTTGGCCGCTGGCGATGTACGTCTGACGGCCGGCTGCGTAGGCGGCGGCGTCAACGTTTTGGTCGGACCGCTGCGGGTCGGCTGGTGCGCCGTTTTCCACGGACTGGGGCTGGGCGCCGGCGGTGTCGGTGCTGCTGTTAATGTCGCTCTTCCACCACGGCCCGCGGCCCGGGCACATGCGGCGGTGGATTTGTTTGAGCATGGGCACGCACCAGCCGCAACCGGTGCCGGCGGAGAGACAGTCGGATATTTGTGATGGAACCGCGGGCTTTTCAATCCGGCAAAATGCCTCAATTTTTCGCAAAGGCACATGAAAACAGAAACAGACGGTATCATCAGGCTTTAGTGGCATGTCGCTATTATAACACGCGGCGAATATAATGGGGGGTCACGCAACGGAGCTTCACTGCGGCAAAGGTTTTGATCCGCTGGGGCCCCATGCGTGGGTTTAAGATTCTCGCGGAACCGGTTCGCGGACGAAACTCGCGTACGAAGTTCGCGCGCCGTGGTCACGCAATTGCTTCGCACAACTGCTTCGCGCATCGGGGAGGACCGAAACTTCGCATGGCTGATACGCACACCAACGTCAAACATTTCGTGCTGGATACCAGCGTTTTATTACACAATCCATCGGCGCTGTTCGCCTTTGCGGACAATCAGGTCGTGATTCCATTTGACGTTTTGGAAGAACTGGACAAGTTTAAGAAAGATTCCAACGATGTGGGGCGCAATGCGCGCACCGTGATCCGGCACCTCGATCAGCTGCGCGAAAAAGGGCATCTGGCGGAAGGCGTTCCCTGGAACGGTCACGGCGGCTGCATCCGCGTGGCCATGGAGTCGGTTGACGTGCCGCGGCTTTCTTCACATGTCCCAGACAACCGCATCATTTCAGTGGCGTGGGAACTCAAGCGCCTCGGCCGGACTGTGATATTTATTAGCAAAGACATCAATGCCCGCATTAAGTCCGATGCGCTGGGCATTTCCACGGAAGATTTTCAAGCCCAAAAGGTCGATTACGACACGCTGTATTCCGGCTACCGCGAAATTGCCGTGCCCGGTTCAACCATCGACCAACTGTACGCACAGAAGCGCGTGGCCATCACCGACCCAGCGCTGGCCGCCCTGCGACCGGCGCTGCATCCCAATGAATTTGTATTATTCAAAGACGCCACGGAGCCCGGCCATACCGGTCTGGCCCGGTATGTGCCATCCACCGGCGCGGTGCTGCCGTTAAGCCGCGGAAAGAAGGCCTGCTTTGGCGTTCTGCCGCGCAATGTGCAGCAGACCATGGCCTTGGATTTGTTGCTTGATGATGACGTGCAAATGGTCACGCTCATTGGCACTGCCGGCACCGGCAAAACACTGCTGGCCCTGGCCGCGGGCATGACCAAATGCTTTAATGAACAACGGTACGAACGACTGCTCGTGGCGCGGCCCATCATGCCCATGGGCCGGGACATCGGCTACCTGCCGGGCACGAAAGATGAAAAATTGGCGGCCTGGATGCAACCAATTTTTGATAATCTGGAATTTTTGCTGGCGGATCGCCGCGTTCACAGCGGGGAATCTACCAACGTTGAGGCCAAATTAAAGTCGCTGGTGGATGGCGGAAAAATTGTGCTTGAAGCGCTGACCTACATTCGCGGGCGCAGCATTCCGCACCAGTTCATGATTGTGGACGAGGCCCAGAATTTAACCCCCCACGAAATCAAGACCATCGCCAGCCGCGTGGGCGAAGGGACCAAAATTGTGCTCACCGGCGACGCGGAACAAATCGATAATCCATATCTGGATTCCAATTCCAACGGGCTGTCATTCACCATTGAACGATTAAAAAATTCCGATCTAATGGGCCATGTCACCCTGGAACGCCCGGAGCGCAGCAGTTTGGCGACCCTGGTTGTAAAAGAACTGTAAGGGGACGGCGATACGCGCCTAACCCACGCCGCGGCGCCGTGCGGCACGGCCATTTCGGAAGGTAAGACCGCGGTAGCGGCGCGAATTATCAAACCGCTGATGGCCCAGAAGGCGCCCCAAATTGCGCGGATGGGGACGACGGGACACCCAGTTTCTCCGGCGAAATAATTACATCATAATATTCCAAATGGATGCGGCGCCCCGCGGTCTGTTTCGCCAACTGCCATTACCCATTTTCGCCGTATCCGCGTTCATCCGCGCCATCCGCGGTTCCCGCCCCCAAAAACATCGCCACACCCGATTTGTTCGTCTGCTTGTTCCTCCATTTTGCGTCGGCTTTCACGGCGCCGGGAAAACCGCTAACATTGCTGGAATGACCGCCGCGCCTTATCCGTTATTTTTGCATTTGGAACGCCAGCATGTGCTGGTGGTGGGCGGGGGGCAGGTGGGCTTGCGCAAGACGCTTGGGTTGCTGAAATGCCAGGCCATCGTCACCGTGATCAGCGAGACATTTGCGGGCAAATTCCCAGAACATCCCAATTTGCGCTGCGTTGCCGAAAGCTATACCTCCATGCGGATGGCGGCCAATGGCTCGTCGCCGTGGCGGATTGTGTTTGCCGCAACCAGCGATGCCCACACGAATCGGCGCGTCTATGAAGACGCCCGCGGGCTAAATATTTTGTGCTGCCGCTGCGACAATCCTGAAGAGGGCGATTTTTCCGGCGGGGCGGTGTGGCAATCGCCGGGAATCACGCTGGCGGTGAGCAGTCAGGGCGCATCGCCAATACTGGCCGTGCGCATGCGTGATGCGATGCGGAGCCAGGTTGATCCACTGCTCACAGAATTTGCCGAGCTTCTGGCCCAATGGCGGCAAACGGTACGCAAGTCCATTGCGGCGCCGGCGGTGCGCAAGGCGCTTTTGACGCGCCTGGCATCGGAGGAAATGGAGGGCGTGTTACGGCGCCGTGGCCGCGCGGCGGCGCAGCAATTGTTTAATCAATGGGTGGCCGAAACATTGCCGGGCAGCCCGGAGGCAGCGGATTTTGGCGCCGGTAGTCCGTATGAAGTTGGCGGGGGGCCGGCGAATCCGCATGGTTAGACACGTTCCAGTAGATTTACCGCAGTGCTGGGCATTAACGGGAAGCGCCGCATGTTTTTTGGCGGCTTTTTTTGCGGATTTGCCGCTGCTGCGGCGCACCGCCGCTTCGGAGCGGGCGGACGCGGGCGTGCCGGAACCTGCCGGCGTTTCGGCGGAACGAAATCCGGCAGCCGCCTTCAACACTGCATCCGCATCCGCTATACCGCCGTCCGCATCGCCCGCACGCCGAGATCCGCGTGACCGCCGCGCGCGGCGCATTGCGCCAGTGCTGGTGCTGGCCGGTGGGGCGCTGGCCGCGGCGCTGCTGGCGTGGCGCGCCGGGCAGGCGGCGGCGCTGACGCTTCCACTGTCTGATTATTTTGACGCCTTTGCATTGCTGGCCGCGCTGCTGGCCGCCACTTGGGGATACTTTCAATGGACGAACCACCTGCGCGGTCTGGGCGTATTTCTGCTACCCATGATCGCCGGCTTGGAACTATTTGGCTTGGCATTAAGTCTGGCTGGCTATAAGTTTTTCAACGCGGCCAACCCATGGATTGCCGTGCATATTGCCAGCGTGTTGTTGGGGTCGGCCTGTTTTGCGGCGGGATGCGTGGGCGGCGCGGTGTACCTATTGGCGGATCGGCAACTGCGGCGCGGGCAATTTGGTGAACGCGGGTTTTTACGGTTGCCGCCCCTGGCGAGTCTGGAAAAATTCAACCAACATGCTATTTTACTTGGCTTCGCCCTGTTGACTTTGGCGGTGATCACGGGGTTGTTATTACAAATGGCCAGCGCCCATACGCTGGGACCGGATTGGTTTCTCACCCCCAAAGTAATCCTGACCACGCTAACGTGGCTGATTTACGCCCCATTGCTGCATGTGCGTTTGGCGCCGGCTTTTCGGGGGCAACGGGCGGCATGGCTGAGTATCATTGGATTTCTGCTGCTTATTGGCGTATTTATCAGCGTGAATTTTATGCCCGCCCACTGAAGGTCGGCGCGGACCGGGCCGGACCGCCACAAGATTGGCGCGGGCGCCTTTGAGGAACAATGGAATCGTTCATCCCTAATTCGCAGGAAGTCATGGTCGTTGGGTTAAACCACCGCACCGCGCCGCTGGCGGTGCGCGAAACGGTGGCGTTTTCCGCCGAGCAGACGCGCGACGCACTGGGGCGGTTTGCCACGCTTTTTCCGGGCTGTGAAGCGGCCATTATTTCCACCTGCAACCGGGTGGAACTTTACGTTGCGCACGGCGCCGGCGTGGCGCCCGATGTGGCAACCGTCGTGGAGTTTCTCGCGGGGTACCATAAAGTTTCCGCCGCGGATTTTCGGGAACACGTTTATTATTACCAGGAAACGGCGGCGGTGGCGCATCTTTTTGCCGTGACCAGTTCGCTGGACTCCATGGTGGTCGGTGAAACGCAAATTTTGGGGCAGGTAAAGCACGCGTATCAGGGCGCCTGCGCAGCGCACACGGCGGGGCCGATGTTGCACGGGCTGTTTCAGCGGGCGCTGGCGGCGGGTAAGGAAGTGCATGAAAGCACGGGGCTAAGCGCGGGGCGGGTGTCAGTGGCGGGGGTGGCCGTGCAACTGGTACACCGCGTGTTTGACCAATTTTCTGATAAGACCGTGGTCTGCCTGGGCGCCGGTAAAATGGCTGAACTGATGCTGGTGAACATGGCCAAGTTGGCGCCGGCCAAGGTGATCGTGGCGAACCGTTCATTGCCGCGGGCGCAGGAATTGGCCCACCGCACCGGCGCGGCCGCGTGTTCCATGGACCAGCTTGATCATTTATTAACAGAAGCGGACATTGTATTGGCCGGCACGGGCTCCCGCGAACCGGTGATTACCGCCGGGCGATTCAAGGCGTTGTTAAAGCCGCGCCGCTATCGGCCGGTGGTCATTGTGGATATCGCCGTGCCGCGCGACGTGGAACCGGCGGTGGCGTCGTTGCCCAACGTGTATTTGTACAATCTTGATGATCTGCAAACCGCGGCGGCGGGCAACCGCGGGCGGCGCGAGCGCGAAATTGATATGTCGCGGGAAATACTTTCGCGGCATGTGGAAGCGTTTAACAACTGGCGGGCGGCGCGGGACACCGGCCCCGTGGTCAAGGCGCTCTATGAGCATTGCCATGCCGTGGCGGCTGATGAACTGGCTTTGATGTTCGCGCGGATGCCGGAGATGTCCGAAGCCCAGCGGCGGCAAATGCAGCGCGCGGCGCACCGGATTATTGGTAAAATACTGCACGGCCCGGTGACGCACATTACCAAAGAAGCCCCCGAACCCGTGCGGCCCGCGCTGTTGGCGGCGCTGCGGAACCTATTCGACCTTTCCGCGGCGGACGTGGCGGGTCCGGCAAATGCCGCCGCGCCCGGCCCGGAACCAGAATCTACGGCGCCCACGGGCAACTGATCGGCGCCACACGTATGTCTCTAGATTCCAGCGCCCGTTTTTTCCACCACCACCACCAGACGGAAGGCCAACAGCGGCGCCAGGGGCAGCAGCAGGTCTTCCACCAGCCAGGCCAGCGGCAGGCTGAATTTTGGCAGCAGCACCGGCCCTGAGAAGCCGCCGGACAACGGGTGTACCAGCACGCTACGCCGCAGACGGTGCGCCAAGCGCAAGGCCGGGAAGCGGGCGTGAAATTCCCGCTGGTGTTTGTAAAACAATACCGTGGGCACGGCCTGATTGGCGGCAAACGCCCCGGTCGCCGCGAACGCCGGCGGATCGCTTTCGCCCGGCGCACCGAACAGCTTTACCCGCATATCATGCGGTTCCGGATGGACCATGCCGTATACCACGCGCGACACGGGCGAAATATACGGCTCCGTTAAAATTACCCGACCGCCGGGGCTAAGCACGCGCTGGGCTTCCCGAAAAAATTCCAAGGGGTGCGGCAGGTGGTGCAATACGTCCTGCATCACCAGGGCGTCAACACTGGCATCGGCGAAGGGAAGTCGCGTGGCGTCGGCGGCTAAGTCCACCCACGGATTGGCCACGATATCCGTGGCGATGGCGTCCGAGAAAAAGCTCTTAAAATTTCCGGCCCCGCTGCCAATTTCTACAACCCGGCCAAACGGCCCAGCCGGATGATCATCCCGCCGCGGCAGGTAACTGATCATCTCTTCAAAATAACGATGGTACACGTCGCGCAGCACCGGCCGCCGCTGCCAGGCCAGCGCGCGGGCATCCAGAACGTCACGTTCGCTCTGATCGGGTCCCGGTACTGTAGCGCAGCGTGTCATACGTTGCTAATTATTTACCTCTCAATTTGTGCATGGCTGGCGAGGGTTTTTGATTTTCGGCCGAGGCGCAGCTGGCGCCCGCGGGGCTTTCAACCACCCCAAAGGTCATCGGCGCCTTACAGATGCACGTTAAGTTGGAAGCCTTCCTGTTGGATTTTTTTGACCAGAATATGCAGGTCCGTCACGGTGCTCTTGAGCCGCTTGGTTAAATCCACCAGACCATCGTACAAACGCGGGTCGTTGATCAGGCGCCCGGCCGTGCCCTTGCCTTTTGCAATGGCGCTGGTGGCCACGTCCAGGTTCTTCAGCACACTGCCGAGGCGTTGCGTGACCGTCGTAATCTTATCGCGGACCACGGTGACTGTGCTGCCCACGTTTTTGGCGTCGGCACTGAAAGCCGCCATGGCGGTATGGGCGGTACGAATCACATGATGCACGGAATCCAGCACGCTTTTCACGCGTTGCGAGGCTTTATCAAGATTGGCCACCAAATCACGCGCCTGCTTCTGCAATTTCGGATTGCCCACGATGCCGTTAAGCCCATGCACGGTTTTATTAAGCCGCTGCACCAACTGACTGATGTTGGGCGCCTGTCCGGGTTTTCCAGGATGCCCGGCGGTGGCCAGCGTCTCGGGCCGCAGCAGGGCGTGCAGGTCGTCGGCCACGCGGGAAAGCTTGCCACTCAAAGCCGTTAGGTGTTCGCGCATGGTGGAAATGTCGGAGACCACTTTCTGCGGGATCAGGCTGCTGGAAGCGGCCCTGGCCGGCATGACGGCCGTGCCATTGTGCGGCAGCGGCGCGCCGGCGGGCCCCGGCGGCACGGCGATAGTGACATACGGCGCCCCCAGCGCGGTTTTACCGATGTACGCGATCGCGTTGGAGGGAATGTTAATATTATGATGCACATGCAGTCGCACGATGGCGCCGTGCATGTGCGGCGTTAAGTGAACGCTTTCCACCTTGCCCACAAACACGCCGTTCATATCCAATTTGTCGCCGTACATCAGGCCGCTGGCGTTTTTGGCTTGCAGCCGTACGACATATGGGTCGCCCTGGGTAAACTGGGGAAATCGACCGAGAACATAAATTCCGTAGAGAAAAGCGCCCAGTGCGGCCAGCATGGTGAGGGCCACGATGAGGTTTCGGGTGCGGTCATTAAGCATAAGCAAAATCTCCAAGCGGCCAGTGCG
>JAJZCU010000034.1 GCA_021828935.1 Planctomycetota bacterium
CAGATCAGTGTACACGTATGCCTGTGGCGTATTTCTGCTCAAATTCGGCGCCCAGTCACAAAAGCACCAGTGGTTATGGGCGTTGTCAAAAATATTCTTGCTATTAAAAGCCTGCTTCGTGTAGCGCAGCATGGTAAGCAACGCCACCGCTTGAGTTTTCAAATAACTTAGGTCGCCTGTGTGCCGGTAAAAATCAGACAATCCCACGATCCACGCCGCCGTGTAACCCGGGATGCCATTGACATCATTGGCTGGAAGCGCATTGGGCGGGTTGCCGCCCTGGGCCTGCTGCCGCAGCAGCCGCATGGTCTTTGCCATCAGGAAACGGTCCAGAAAGACGTTGTCAATGGTGTTGCCGGAAACCTGCAAATCGCCCATCCACATCGCCCGGTCCCGTTTGGGGGCGTCCCAAATTTGTTCCTGCATGCACAGGTGCGCCGTGTATGCGCCGGTGTACCAAATTTTTGTTAACAGCGGCTCGGAACAGGCAAACGCCCCGCGGTACTTCACCGGATAGTATTTGAAATCCAGCCGCAGACGATTGAGCACGATTGGCCGGGTTCCCGTAAAACTCACTGTGGCATAACGAAATGCGCTGTACGGCGTGGAAACGGTCTGGCCCGCCGAAAGCCGCAGCGTATGCACCCCGCCCCACGGTTGATTGATCGCCTCGCCGCGCGATTCGCCAGTGCCGATCCGCGCCGCGCCGCCGCTGCCCCGCACCTGAATCCGGCCCGCAACTTCCTGCCCGAAACTTAACAACAATTCCGCGGGATGATCCGCCCCCGCGGGCTTCACCACCACATGAACCTTCCGCGCCGGCGCCAGGGGAGAGCGCCCGCGGTAGCCCGGCCGGGCCATTTCCAACGCCCTGCCATGCAACGCCGCCGCCGCCGATGCCAGCCCCCGGAACGCCCCGGCGCCGTGCAGCGCTTTGACATGCAGCGGCTGAAAATACAAATGATGCATATACGCGGCAGTCAGCGGCCACGGGCTTACGTTCATGGCCCACGGGCCACTGCCGTAGCGTTGTTCCACTGTGGCGTGAGGCCACGGGGCGTCATTAAATTTTTTCCCTGTCCAGCCTTTGCCGCTTAAGGGGCCCGCGCTGACGCGCCACTGCCCGTTGCTCACGGCCAAACCTTTATCGCCAGCCATCAACCACACGGCCACGCCGGCCGCACCGGCATCATTCTTGGCGCGGATGGCAATGACATTCCGGCCCCTATGCAGAAATTTCGCCGCCGCAATTTTTCGCGCCCGCTGCCACACCTGTCCAGGACTCTTAAATGTGTCCGCCGCCTGCACGCCATTGATAAACAATTGCAGATGATCATCCGCCGTGGCGTACAGCGTGGCGTTGCGCGGCACGGAGCGCAGCGTCACCACGTCGCGCAGATAAATAATCTGGTTGTTGGCCACCGTGGCCGCCCAGATCCAATGCGGCACAGGCCCGGTTGGCTGCGGGTTGGGTTTGGGCAAAGGCAGCCCAAAGGTGGGGTCCAACGTCGGCGGCCGGGAAGTCAGGGAAGGCGCCGCCCCGGCACGCGCAAGCTGCATCGCACCCAGCGATAAAAAACCGGCGATGATCATCACCAGCCCGGCGCGCCGTCGAAATGGCCTGATCTCGCGGCGCCCGAGCGCTGGCGGCGGGACCTCTCCTGCTACGAAATTCGAACTTTGCACTGTTTGGATGCCGGTCGTTTCCATAATGGCCCGCCGTTAAAAAAAGTTTCCGAATCTCTGTGCGCCAACGTACACGGTTGGTTTTATTTCGTCCACATATTTTGCCATTTTGCGTTAGGATCGCCGAATTACCAACTGTCGCAGGACTAAGCGACATGGCATTACCCCGCTTGGGATATTGGATGGTTACGCGCCTTTACCGGGACATGTGTGCCGTTGCCTCCCGTGGAGGCCTGACAATAGCCAGGGATGAAATCCCTGGTCGCCCAAGGCGTATAAATTGATAGTCCCTCTGGGGACGGATGAATGTTGGGTGCGTTATTGTGCGCGGATTTCGGGAGTCGCGGTTCATCCGTGCCTGCGTTCCAAGGGGTTCCCCATGGCTATTTTCCGACGCCCGGAGGCCTACGGGGTAACGGCGAGGGTTTCTTCCATATTGCATCCGGCCCAGGGTCTTAGACGCCGCTCACGCCGCCGGGGCGTTCATTCGTCCCTGCGGGACTTGCAATATCCTCGCGCCTTATTCCAGGCGTTTTACCCCTGGCTATTTTCAGACGCCCAAAGGGCTACGGGGCATAGGCCGTGCCCGGCCTGATAACAATCCCCGAACATTGGACGGCTGCGCGCTATTGCCGACTGCGGCGCGCTAAAAGTGCAGGAAGTATGGACGGTATGGGTTGCCCGCGGAAATGACCGCGAAAGTTGTTTATTCGGAGATCCTTAGTACTCAGCGATCTCACCGTCTCAGCGTTCTTTTATTTCGCTGGTGCGGCGCCACATGGCCGAGGAACAACATGTGGCATAGGACGCCGCGCCGCATACGTACCTCATTTTTTCCCCTGCCATGGGCCCACATTGGGCGCCACGCCCGCCGGCACAGGGTTGCCAAAGAAGTCCCGCCCGCCATTGTTCACAATCGCCTTTCCCGCGCCCACGCACGGCGACCCCGGCAGCAGCCGGTCATCCTTGCTTGCATCCTGGCGATGCTTGCCCGCGGCCGGCGCCGCCAGTTTCGGATTCGTTAAAATTGCGTGCGCATCCGCGGGCCGGTTTTGAAAATGCCCCCAGAAGCAGTTGTGACTAAACAGCGTCTTTACCATGCCGCCCAGGGCAAACGTCATCAACCCCTTCGCCACGAATATATTGTTTTCAAACGTCGTATTGCGCGGCCATGCGTTGCCCCAGTTGCCGGAGGCCACGGCCCGCACGTCCCGCCCCTTTCCACTGTAAAATAAGTTGTTGTAGACGTGCGTGTGCGTCACGGGCCCGTTGATATTAAACGTGTGGTCGCCGTCGTCATAGCTGATGTTGTACCGCACCACCGTGCCAATGTTGCCAATGTTCCAAGGCGGATGCGAGCCCCCGTCGTCGCAGATTAACAAGAATCCGCCATCGTTGTCATGGCTGAAATTGTACTGAATCAGCGTGTTGCGGCAGTTCATGTCCGAATCGTAGCCCTCCCCATCCTTCGTGCCCCGCATGCCGCTGACATCGTTGTATTGAATCACGGTGTTGTCGCAACTGTAGGGCCAAATGCCCGCGGCATAATCATGGGCCCGCATCCGCGCCCCGCGTATGACATTGTATTCCACCACGGCGCCATCGCAGGCGCAGGGCATAATGCCGTCTCCGCCAATGTTTTCCAATAAGTTATTGCGAATGACCACATGCAGGCTGGGATGCCAGAACCCGCGGGTCCAATTTCCCCACATCGTTATTCCATTGCGATCAGTATGGGCCAGCTTGCAATGGGCAATCAGCAGGTGGTCAAAATACGTAAAGGGCATCCCCTTGTTCCGGCAGTAAATGCCGTTGCCGCCGCCAGCCGCCTTCACGTCGCTGCCGTATACATTGTGAACATACAAATGAGTGAGGCTGATGTCATGGCCCACGCCAAAGTTGTACAGGTTCACTTCCACGCCCGCTAAGTTGGCAAAGGGCGCGGGGCTGGTATTGGCGACTCCCAGGTTCGTAACGTGTACGTACTGCATGTTATAGATATAAACGGTCATCAAATAGCGCCCGTGGGCGTCAATCTCCGGACGCCGACCGTGGCCGTAGGCGCCAATGATAATCGGCGCGGCCGCGCTGCCCTGCCCCGCCGGCATTAAATATCCGGTGAACCGGCTGCCCCGCTTTAACAGAATTTTATCGCCCGTCGTAAATGTTCCATGGTTGATCTTATGCAACGTTTTCCAGGCTTGCGCCGGGCTGCGGCCGCTGTTGGCGTCGTTGCCATGCGCTGAATCAATATACCAGGTGGCGTTGGCGGGGGCGGTCCAGGTGCGCGCCGGGCCGGGCGTCAGCGGGGCCACAAATGTCTTAACAAGTTTCACGCGCAGGTTCTTAATGACCACCGCCCCCTTGTTCTCTATGCCCAGCGTTAATTGATAGCTGGAAAACGGCGGCGTAAAGATGCGCATGTGAATCACGCCGGTCTTCCCGGCTTTTCCCTTCCACCGCGCCCAGCCCGATGCCGTCCACGCTTCGCCGGGCTGCCGAAACAATCCATAAAAAATGCCCTTGGGCTGCCGGGCCACCACCTGGTACGAAAACGTGACATGGTAAATGCTGTTGGGCTTGAAGATTCCCGGCGCGGAATTATAAAATTCATTCCAAATCCCGGCGCTCTGCATCGAATTGGAACGCAGCGTCTTCACGCGCAACACCGTTTGGCCTTGCGCATGGGCCGCGGCAGCTTCGGCCGGCGGCGCGGCCACCATAAATCCCGCTACGACGGCGACGAGCACTAAAATGCCAAACCCAAAGCCACGTCTTAACATAAAACCTTATTCCTTTACTACAGGCGCCGCGCTGATCGCCCTTTAATTAAATACCTTGAAATAGGCCTCAAAAAAGCCCGCGACATTCACCGTTTTCGCAACCCGATCGGGGCCTACCGCGTCGTCGCCGGGCGTAAAAATGCTGCGGCCGGCTTTCTGGGCGCCGCCGTCAATATCAATTTGCACGCGGCCCGATTCAACCCCGCACAACCCCGGCTCAAAGATCGCCGCCGCCGCCAGCGGGTCATGGAAGATCATCGTTGGCCGGGTTTCAAACCAAACCCGCGCCATATCTCCCACTGTTTTCAAAACCGGGTCCGTAAACCGCCGCCGTACCTCGCCGGGATCCATCGCACATTGCAGCGTCACGTCCAAACCGAAGGAGGCGTGCGGCGCCCGCGTTGTGTTGTAAACGATGGCCGCCGCCACGGGGTCCACCAGCACATTCCACTCACGGGCATCGGGCTCTCCATAGAAAATGCCGGCCATTGAAACAATGGCCTTCAGCAAATGCGCAACCTCCGGATCCAACGCGAACAGCAGCGCGATGTTCCCCAGCGGACCAATGGTTAATAATGTTATTTCCCCCGGCCGCGACCGTATGGTGCGGCGTAAAAATTCAACGGCGGTGTTGGTGGGCCAATCCGTCCGGTGCGGCAGGTTTTTTATCGCATCATACTGTGGCGCATTGGGCTGGCCCGGCCCTATTAACAGTGGGCGCTCCCGCCCCGCATGAATTGGCACGTCCGTGCGCCCGGCTGCCCGGCAAATCACCTCGGCACACGCGCACCGCTGCGCCACATTGCCAGTGCCCGTGGTTATGCCCAGCAACTCGCATCGCGGCTGCCGCAGCAAATACGCCAGGGCGACAGCATCGTCAATGTCGCTGCCAATGTCAGTATCCAGAAGAATAGGAATTTGGTCCAACGCCAAAACCTCAAGGGGACGCGTATTGCTAATAATTGCGAGCAGCCGCGGGCCACAAAGCCCCGGCGCGGCGCCAGTTTTCAGGCAGCCATGCCTGGCCGAGCATCTTATGGCGCCGCTAACCTTCCGGCCGCGCCAGCAGCCTGTCTACTTCCGCGCGGCTGGGTATCGACGCCCCGGCCCCAAAGCGCGTGCAGGCCAATGCCCCGGCGGCGTTCGCGAATCGCACCGCGTCACGCAGCGGCCGCCCTTCCGCCAGCGCCACGCCCAACGCGCCGTTGAACGTATCGCCCGCGGCCGTGGTATCGGCCACCTCCACCTTGAATCCTGGCGCCAAAGTCATTTCGGTTTGGCCCGCGGCGCCGCTGACAATCGCCGCGCCCAATTGGCCAAGTTTTATCACAACCGTCCGCACGCCGCGGGCCAGCAGCGCCGTTCCTGCCCGGCACGCCCCCGCAGCGCCGTCCACCGGGACGCCCGTTAACGCCGCGGCCTCAGACTGGTTTGGCGTGAGAATATCTACGCCATACAAGTCATCCGGCAAACCGCCGCCCGGAACAGGCGCCGGATCTAAAATAACTAATAACCCGTGTTCGCGGCCGCACGCCAGCGCCGCAGTCACCGTTTCCAGGGGCGTTTCAAGCTGCAACAGCAGGACCGCCGACGCGCCAAATGCGGCCGCACATGGGGTAATATCCCCAGGCGTCAGCCGCCCATTGGCGCCGGCCGAAACCACAATCGCGTTCTGGCCATGGTCGTCGACAACTATCAGGGCCGCGCCGGAGGGAACTCCATTGGTGGGGATTACTAATGAAGTATCCACGCCGCGCTGGGCCAGCGCCGCGGTCATCCGCCGGCCGAAAGCGTCATCGCCCACGCGGCCGATCATGCGCGCCACTTTCGGCGCCAGCGAAAGGCTGCCCGCCGCAGCCGCCTGATTCGCCCCTTTGCCGCCGCAGATTTCCGCCACGTCCCCACCCATGACCGTCTCCCCCGGCGCCGGGATGCGCGGCGTCTTTATGACCAAATCCATATTAAGCGAGCCAACAACAAGCACGCCCGCAGGGGCGTCGCGCATTCTATACACCTGCAAATATTATGAATCACGCCCAGGGTGCGGGCCACCCGCACGCGCCAAGGCCGTGAAAACAAAAAACCCCGACGCGGCCGCGCTGGTCGCGCGAGCGCGTCAGGGGTTGCATTACTAACCATCAACCTGAATTTTGCCGGTAATTTGCGCCGGCTCGCGGGCGCCGCACATGTGCCCAAGGCAATGTCGCGAAGCAGCAACCTCGCAATTCCTTATGCCACATGCCGTCGGCGACGCATCGCCAAGCCAATAATGGCAACGCCGGCCAATGCCTGGGACGCCGTGGCCGGCTCTGGGATGGCGGTAGCACCCGTGCCGATGGCCTCAAATACAGCCGTGTCGGTTCCGCTGGTGCCACTTGCCGCAACACCACTCGCGCCGCCGCCGGTATACGTCGTATAACTGCCGGTGGTGTTCGCCGTGCTGACGTTGTACGGAATCACGCTGAAGGTGGCCAGTTGCTGACTGGCCGTGCCGCCCGTGGTGGTCAGGTTTAGCCCGGCATAGGTGCTGCTGCCGTAATTGGTATAAGCGCCGTAAAGATACGTCGTGTTCGCCGCCAGTGCCACTGGAGTGCCAAACGTAAATGTAATGTAATCGTTAGGCGTGGAGATACCCGTCGGAAGCGAACCGCTCTTTTGGACCAAACCGGAGAAGGTGTGGTTCGCAGTGTCTGCCACCGCGATATCCAGGTTGCCAACCGTTGGCGGCGTGGCGGACGTACCATTGGTTTGAACGGTGATTGAGTCCAGCAAGCCGGGCGTGGCGCCAGTGGTGAATGTTTCCGCCGGTATTGCCGAGTACCCGGGACTTCCACCATTGGTATAATAATTTAGCCCACTGCCGTTATACGCGGCAGTGGCGCCTGAACTCGGCAAATTAGACGCAATAACCGTTTGCCCCACGCCGGCTGTTGGCGCGGTAGCGCTGGCGGTGATGGTTGTCGCCTGCGCGAACGCAGCCGATACGGCGATGGCGCCCACGGCGGCGGCGACGACACAAAGATTGGAAAAGCGGGGCATTTGGACCCTCCTATAAAAAAAGAACAGGGTCAGCGCTGGAAATTCTCGGGCCGCAATGACCCGGGCGGCGCCCACCCGAATTAATTCTTTCTAAACGAATTTTATTAAGCAAAAAGCCGGGGCCAAGACGCTCTCGGCGCCGCCTGCATCGGCTCTAATGTAGGCTAAGTACGGCAAAAAGGCGCAGCCTCCTGGTCACAACCAGTTGACCGACCGCCGCGCATCGATCCTAACACAACATATCCGATGAACGCCCGCCAAGCCAATTTATTTCCGCAAAAATTTGGCGGCGCAAACAGCCGCCGGGCCAGTTTATTTTACTGTACGCGGCTGCCGCGGGTTTGTGCGGAGGCCTCCTCGCGAACCCACGCCCAAGCGTCGCAACAGCATAACACGCACATCGCCAGATGCGCATTTGATATCGCATGTCGCGATTCGCAATAATAAAAAACCCGAATTTCCTTGCAATCCGCGAACATCATATATTACAATGCAGTACCACTAAATGAATGCGGGCGCCTGCGAGGGCAACGCCAAGCCGCTCCGGGGCCCGTAGTTTAATTATTTTGCCGCAGGCGTTAGGTTCACCAACTTATTGGAGGCGTTGTGTTGTTTTCCGCCCGCAAATCGCGTCATGCTTTCACGCTCATCGAATTGTTGGTGGTCATTGCGATCATCGCCGTGCTCATTTCCATCCTGCTGCCGGCCTTGGCTTCTGCCCAGCGCGCCGCGCGCCGGGTGGTCTGCGCCAGCAATTTGAAACAAGATGGCCACGCATTGGACATGTACGCCAACGACTTCAACGGCTATTACCCCTACGTCGTGAGCGACCCGTATGAGAACATCGGGCCTGCCTATCAAAATAACCAGGGCGGGTACGACCTTTGGGACGTCAATATTCCCGCGCGAGACGCCATGCTGCACTACGGCATGGCCCGTAAAACCATGTTCTGCCCGGATGACGGCCAAAATTTAACCAACCCCGGCCTGTGGACCCTTGGGCAAACGGACTATCCGTGGATTTGGGGAGGATATTCCTGGATGTTCAACCTTTACACCCAAAACCCCGCCGGGCATTACCTCGACTACACCTATTATTATGGCACAACCATACCGATTACCTATTTATCAAACGTCCAGAGCTGTCCGGATCCGTCCAAAATGCAACTTGCCGCGGACACCGTTGAGAGCGTAAACTTTGGTTTCGCGCATGCTTACGGGAATTTCACGCTAACGCCCCACATGGGCGCCAATGGCACGCTCCCGCACGGCGCCAACGACCTATTCGCCGACGGGCATGTTTCATGGGTGCCATTCGGCTCCGGTGGCCCAAACGGGCCGATCCAGATGCGCCAGAACTACGGCCCGCAGAAGCAGTTCTGGTTCTAATTAGTCACCAACGGAGCCCCGACGCGGCTGAGGCTTTTTCTGAGTGGAGATCATCCCGATGCCCGCAACGACTGCACCGCCGCCCGAGGCAAACGCTTCGATCCCTGCCTCCGACCGCGCCGGCTTTTACCGTGACAACGGCTACCTTGTGGTTGAAGATGCTTTCACGCCCGACGAAGTCGCCGCCCTCAACGCCGAGGCGCTGGGCATTTGCCGGGGCGATTTTGGCGCGTACGGTGGCTGGCAGGGCCCGCACCTCAGCGAATCCGCCGATGAAATCATGCGGCGGTATTTGTGCATCCATTTTCCTCATAAAATTGGACCCCGGTGCCGGGCGGCGGTGGGCCAGCGCGTAATGGTGGAGGCGCTTACGCAGATCATCGGGCCCAACGTGAAGTGCATGCAGTCCATGCTGTTCATCAAGGCCGCGGGAAAACCGGGCCAGGCCTGGCATCAGGATGAAGATTACATTCCCACGCGCGATCGATCCTTGGTTGGCGGCTGGATTGCCCTGGACAACGCCACCATTGAAAATGGCTGTCTCTGGGTCATTCCCGGCTCCCATAAACCGGGCATACTCTGGCCGCAACGGGACCATACTGATCGGCAATTCGATTGCTCTGAGGAATCATTTCACTTCCCCTATTGCGATTCCGACGCCGTGCCCGTTCCGGTGAAGGCCGGAACCATCGTGTTTTTTAATGGGTATTTATTGCATCGGTCGTTGCGCAGCGTCGCCACCACGGGGTATCGGCGGGCCTTGGTAAACCATTACATGAGCGCCGAATCTTTTCTGCCGTGGAATTGTCCCAAGCCCGGCGAAAGCATGGCCAAACAGGATTATCGCGACATTATTATGGTGGCCGGAAACGACCCATACGCGTACAAGGGCGTCGTTGAAGAAGCCAAACCGTACGTGCGGGCCAGCGGCGAAGGTGGCTGTGAGAAATGGACCAAGCCCAAAACTGATTGATGGGCGCCCCATGTGGGGGTGGGCATAGTGGGGGGCGGCCATAGTGGGGGGTGGCCATCTTGGCCGCCATATCGCCCGCACGGTATCCACAGATCGCCCAAAGGGCGCCCACAGATTGACACAGATTATGACGACGACGAATTCAACCGCGGATGGCGCGGATCAACGCGGATAGGTCCAGGGCGTAACATACGGCTCCAAAAACAACAAGATTTGTGTTAACCACCGTAGTTAATCTGTGAAAATCTGTGTCATCTGTGGATATCTGGTTAATCAATGAATAACTGTGGAATCTGTGGGTGGCAGGGGCGCCGCTGGAGCGATCTGCGGATGCTTTGAAATCGAAAACATATCCCACTGCTCGCCGAGGGCGGAAAGCGACGGCATCCACAGATCGCCCAAAGGGCGCCCGCAGATAAACACAGATTATGACGACGACGAATTCAACCGCGGATGGCGCGGATGAACGCGGGTAATTATGGCGGTGGCCCCAGTGGGGGGCGGCCATCCTGGCCATGATGGGGGGCGGCCATCTTGGCCGCCATACCCCACGCCTGCGGTTTGAGATCAAATCTTGGCGTAGGCGTGACTACGCCGGGCTGGATCGGCGCCTTGCGCAGCAACGGCATTCGCAAACTCATGGCCGAACAGATTATCGAAACGTCATTGTTTGACCAGACCAATCTGGCGGAG
>JAJZCU010000035.1 GCA_021828935.1 Planctomycetota bacterium
GGTTAGCAGGAATACCGTCACGCCGGTATCGCGCAGGGCTTGGAGCGTGGGAATCGGCGGCACATCTTTGGCCGGCAGAATTAACGCGGGTTTCAAGGTTTCCAAAAACACGGTGATGGCAGTGCGGGCGGCGCCCAGCGACGGCAGGTCCAGGCTGCAGCCTTGTTGCAGGCCACATTCCAGAATGGTCAGAGCCTCATCAAGCGTGGCGACATTGGTGGCCACCGAGCTGCTGCGCTTGGTGGCGTAAAAAAAGTGCAGAACCGGATGGGTCAGATGATTCTCGCCCAGGCCGGCCAGCATGGGTATTAAAGAAACCAGGTGGGGCGAAAGGGCGCTGGTGTCGGCGCCGTTCCATGAACGCTCAATGATTTCCGCGGGCGTGCGCCCCAGGCTCCAGATGCACAACGACAATTGGCGTTTTTGCGTCGCGGCGGAGACCAGCGGCACAATGAACCCAATGGCCAGTCCAAAGAACAGAAACCCGCTGCCGGCGGCGAAATCGGCGGCAATTTCCCAAAGTCTTCCCACGGGCTGGTAGCCGCCGGCGCCGAGCGTAAAAATGGCGCCCCCGGCAAAATAGAAGCGGTGAAAGATGCTGGCGGGAAGGCCGGTATTGCTGTTAATGATGCTCTGGCTGGTGGCGTTAAATATCAGTCCCCACGCGGCCCAGATGCCCGCCACCCACAGGCCCGTGAGGAGCACCACCGCCGCCAGGCCGGTAAGGGTCAAAACCCGTCGCGAACCACAGCGCCAGCGGAGGGCCAGGGCCACGCGTCCGGTGTAGCCGCAAACGCGCCGGGTCAACGGGCCGCCGCCTTCCAAAAACGTCGTCCACGCGATGTCGGTGAGGACCAGCAGCAGCAGCAAAATTCCGATTACGCCGCAGGCGATGCGCATGAATGTTCCCCAAAATTAGACTTGATCAGCTCCGGTTCGGCTTGGGCTTCCGGCGTCGGGGCCCGCCGGGCCTCGGGGGCCCGGTACCTTAAGCAGGGCTTCAACGAGCGTGGCCTGTTGATAGCCCGCGTGACGACGACCGTTGATAAAAAATGTTGGCGTGCCGTTGACGCCGCTGCGCATGCCGTCGGCGAAGTTGTCCTGTACTTTCTGTCGGTAGCGCGCCGTGTCCAGCGCCGTTTGCAAGGCCGCGGTGTCCAACGAAAGTCCGGCCGCAATTTCGAGGATGATTGCCGCGTTGAGTTGCCGCTGCCGCGCGAACAGGGCGTCGTGCATTTCCCAAAATACGTGGTGTTCGGCGGCGAATTCCGAGGCCTCTGCCGCCGGACGGGCCAGCGGATGCACTTTGCTTAATGGAAAATGTCGGTAGACCACCAGCAGATCGTCCCCGAACTGTTCTCTGATGCCGGCCACAATCGGAACCGCCGCCGCGCAGTGCGGGCACTGAAAATCGCCATATTCCACCAGCGTCAGCGGGGCATCGGGTCGGCCCAACGCATGGTCGGCGGAATTCACAGGCGTTTTGAGCCGTCCTTGAATGATGGCCATGGTTATCGCGCCCCGCGCGGCCGGGCCAGTTGCTCCAGCGCCGCGAAAATGCCATCGGCGCCGGGATTCTCACCGATGGGCGAAACGAAGCTCCAGCGGATTTTCCCCTGGTCATCAATAACAAACAATGCCCGTTCGCAGATGCCGTCATCAGGCCGGTACACCCCATATTGCCGCGCCACCTGACCGTGCGGATGGAAATCCGACAACAAGGGGAAAAACAAATTGCGCTGCTGACGGTAGGCTCCGTGGCACCAGACGCCGTCCACGGATATCGCCAGTAGATGCGCACGGTGGGCGGAAAACTGTTCCTCCATTTCGTTATAAACCGCGAGCTGGTCGCCACAGACCGGGCTGAAATCGGCGGGATAGAACGCCAGCACCACCGGCCGGCCACGCAGTTCGCTTAAGCGCACGGTTTTATCAACGGCGGCGGGCAACGTAAAATCAGGGGCGATGGTCCCCTGGGGCAGGGCGCTGGTTGGCGGCGTGGGCGCGGGTGTCATGGCCATGGGGTTTTCTCCGTGTAGTTCTTTGGTCTCACAGTATGTTCATGCATCGACGCTTCCGGGGGGGGCGCCGGCGCATCAGGCCGACCATAATAGGCGGGACACGGGCGCTGGGCCAGACGGACCGGCAACAGAGGCGCTGCTACAGACATCGGGCCACGCGCGGGCCAGCGGGCGTCCACAGCAGCGGGTCGATGCACATCTGCCGCGCGGTCATCGCCGAATCCCAGGCGTGGTACACCATGTAATCTTGCCCGGCATGTGAAAGCAGCGAGCAATGGCCGGGGCCAATGACCTGGTTTTTAATGGTGCGCAGCACGCGCGGGCCGTTTCGTCCGCCGGCGCAATCCCATGGGCCCAGCGGATGGTCCGCCACCAAATAATCAACGCCATAGGTGTCGTTCTGAAAGTTGCCGCCGCTGTAGAAACAGTAGTATTTGTTATCATGGCGGATCACCACGGGGCCCTCCAGCGTGTACCAATCAAGCACCTGTCCATACATGCTGCGCTGCCCTTGGAACATCTGCCACGGGTAGCGGGCGCGGGCCGCGGTCGTCGGCGTCCCGGCCAGTTGTGTGGGCGATACCATTTTATCAACCAATAATGCGGTGCCGGCCTGGGCATCGCCGGGACGATCCAAAAAATCCGCCGCATAAAAAAAGTACCGTTGGCCATCGGCGTCCTGAAAGGCGTGGCCATCAATTGCGAACGGTACGCTGCGCGGATCCGTCAGCGGGGCGCCGGTGTCCGTGTATGGACCGTCGGGCTGGTCGCTGGCGGCCACGCGCAGGCAGAAGCGCGGCGTGCCGCCGGGCGGATGGGCGCCCGCCGAATAGTACAAATAGAACCGACCATCAAACTTGGTAACTTCCGGCGCCCAGATCATGCTGTGGCGGATATCCGAGTGCGGCCGCAGGGCGTGGCCGGCAGCCTGCCAATCAGAAAGCGTGCGTGATTTTAATAAGGGTATCACACGGTCGGGATTGGCGGCCCAGTTAATGTCATGGCCTTCGGTGCCCACGGCGTAAAACGTGGCGTCGTGTTCAAAGACAAACGGATCGGCGAAATAGGGCTGGTAGACTGGGTTCTGGAAAAATGGCCCAGTGGTGGTGGGCGGACCGGCAGTGACCATCGCGAGACTCCAAGTAAAGCGGTTCAACGTTTCCAAGCCCAAATGCGAGGCTGGGATATATTGCGCCAACCACCGTCCGAATGAAATACGACGACGGTCAAACGAAAGGCGGAAAATTCGCAAAATGGGATAGGCGGGTATTAAAACCCCTGCTTTATGCAAAACTGCCCAAAATAATCCCGCCAGCCATTGCCCCCGCCCCGTTAGCCGTTACGATACGCCAAACGCCGTACGCGGTCAGGGGTCTGCCCGTTTATTCGCGATTTTCGGAGCGCCATCATGAAGGTATTTCTTGTACACCCAAGTACGTTGATGTATGCAGAAGTTTATCTGCGATTGGAACCGCTGGGCCTGGAGTGCATTGCCGCCGCCGTGCGCCAGGCGGGGCATGAGGTCCGGCTGATCGATTTGCAGGTGTTTAATCACGCCGAATTCAAACGGGAATTGCTGGCGTTTCGTCCGGACGCGGTGGGCTTTTCCTTGAACTATCTGGCCAATGTGCCGGAAGTTATTGACTTGGCCAAGCTGGTGAAGGAACAGCTCAAAGACGCGTTTGTGTTTACCGGTGGCCACAGCGGTTCATTTATTGTGGACGAATTGTTTGAACATGCCGCCGGCGCTCTGGACGCCATTATCACCGGCGAAGGGGAGCTGGCCGCGCCGCAGATGCTCAACGCGGCGCCCAATGTGGAAGGTCTGCCGGGGGTGGCCACGCCCCGGCGCAAGGGGCCGCGCAGCCCGCTGGTGGAAAATATTGATCTCATCCGGCCTGCGCGCGATTTGACCCGCCGCCGTCACAAATATTTTATTGGCGAACTGGACCCCTGCGCCAGCATTGAATTTTCCCGCGGCTGCCCCTGGGATTGCTCGTTCTGTTCAGCCTGGACTTTTTACGGTCGTTCGTACCGCAAAGCCAGCGCGGGCGTCATTGCCGAAGAGTTGGCGGGCGTGCGCGAGCCCAGCCTGTTTATCGTCGATGACGTGGCGTTTGTGCATCCTGAGCATGGCATGGGCATCGCGGACGAAATTGAACGGCAAAAAATTAAGAAGCGTTATTATTTGGAAACCCGCTGCGACGTGCTCATACGCAATCAGGAAGTCTTTGCGCGGTGGGCGAAGCTGGGGCTGGCGTATATGTTTTTGGGATTGGAAAGCCTGGATGGCGAACAGCTGAAGATGTTCCGCAAGCGGGTGACGCCCAACCAGAACTTTGAGGCGCTGGATATCGCCCGCAAGCTCAAGATTGATGTCGCCATTAACTTGATAACCGATCCGAACTGGGACCACGCCGATTTCCAGCGGGCCCGCGATTGGGCCGCCAAAGTCCCGGAAATCGTCCACATGACTGTGGCCACGCCGTACCCCGGCACGGAACTGTTTTATCAGAACCAGCGGGCCCTGACTTCCACCGATTATCGCCTGTATGACATTCAACACGCCGTCATGGCCACCAAGCTGCCGCTGAATGAATTTTATGAGGAATTGGTGCGCACCCAGGAAATTATCAACCGTAAATTCATGGGCTGGAAGACCGCCGTCGCCGTGTCGCGCATCATTGCCGGGCAGCTGATTCACGGGCAGACCAACTTCCTGAAGATGCTGTTTCGGTTTAAATCTGTTTATAACCCCAAGCGGCAATTTGCGGATCATTCGCAGCCGGTGAAGTACCACATGCGTCGGCCGGAGGATTATCCCAAGATTCCGTCGATGACCGACGTACTGGTGCATTTGCCGGTGACCAAACCGGCCAAGCCCAAGGCGGCGCCGGCGGCGGTCGGGGCGCCCGGGTGATTGTGATCCGCGACGGTCATTTACCGCCGCGGTTTTGGTTGCGGCTCCACTGTGCTTTATTAAATTGTAACAACCGTCGCGACGAAACCGCGGATGACGCGGATAACCGGATAACACGGCGTAATGGGGGGTGGCCATCCTGGCCGGCGAATCGCACGCATGCCACTATGTATCAAATCTTGGCGTAGACATAAATGGGGGGCGGCCATCCTGGCCGCCATATCCACACATGCCGTTTGGGGACTAAATCTTGGTGGAGACGCAACCGCGCCGGGCTGGAAGCCCACCCCCCATAAAGGGGTGGCCATCCTGGCCGACGGATCGCACGCATGCCGTTTGGTATCAAATCTTGGCGTAGACGCAACCACGCCGGGCTGGAAGCCCACCCCCCATGGAAGCCCACCCCCCATGGAAGCCCACCCCCCATGGAAGCTTACACCCCATATAGCTTGGTACGCAGTGGCGGCTTCCACGCCGGTCAGGCCCGCGTTGCGATAACTCACCTGAGCCTGTGCATGGCGCGTCGTGGATTCGACATCTGGGCAGTGTCCCCGCATAATCAGGACATGGCAGTATTTTCACATGATTCCGGCGGAACTGGCGCGGGCTTGAAAAAAAAACACGGGTTCTTCGCTCGGGCGGCGACCCATGCGCCCGGCGCGACGCCGGCGGTGAAGGCCAGGGCCGCGACGCGCGCCGGAAAGAAAACTTCGCCGCATGGCCTGCGCATCGGCGCGATTGATATTGGCACCAACAGCCTGCATTTGGTGGTCGTTGAAGTGACCGAGCAACTGGGCTTTCGCATATTAAGTTCGGAAAAAGAACTCACCCGCCTTGGCTACGGCGCCCTGGTGCGTCATGAAATCCCACAGCGCGCCATGACGCACACGCTGGAGGTGCTGGGGCGTTACCAACAAATTGCCCGTGGCTTGGAATGCAATCGCATTTTGGCCTACGCCACCAGCGCCGTGCGCGAAAGCAAAAACGGCGGCGATTTTGTGCAGGCCGCCAAGGAACGCCTGGGGCTGGATGTCCGCGTGATCAGCAGTCAGGAAGAAGCGCGCCTCATTTATCTGGCCGTGCGCCAAGCCGTGGACTTGGACGAACAGCGGTCTTTAATCGTGGATATCGGCGGCGGCTCGGCGGAGTTTATCGTGGGCACGGCGCATCAGGCCCTGCTGCTGGAAAGCTACAAGGTGGGCGCCAGCCGGCTAAGCCAGCAATTTATTACCAGCGACCCCGCGAGCGGGCGCGACATGGACGCCCTGGAAAAACATATCAAAAAAGCATTAAAGCCGGTGATGAAGAAAATCGAGGCGCTGGACGTGCAGCGCATCATTGGCACTTCAGGCACCATGGAAAATCTGGCGGCCATGTGCGTGCAGCAGCACGGGGAGGCGGAGGTGCGCCGCCGCCGACCCACGGAAATGTTGAGCGATGATTTTGCGCTGATTTATAAGAAATTGCAGCGTCTGCCGGTGGCGGGCCGGCGGGCCATTCCGGGGCTGGACCCCGGCCGGGCGGATCAGATTCTGGGGGGCGCTGCGGTGGTGGCCTATGTGTTTGACCGTCTGCAAGTGGACCGCGTTGAAATTTCAGACCGCGCCATGCGTGAAGGCATGATCATTGATTACATGCAAACCCATTGGCCGCGGGTGCGTTTAAGCGTGCAGGTGCGGGAGCCCCGGCGGCGCAGCGTGATTGAACTGGGCCGCAGGTGCAATTACAACGAAGCGCACCATCAGCAGGTGGCCGGCCTGGCGCTGGCGCTGTTTGATCAGCTAAAAGATGTGCATGGCTTGGACCAATCGCGGCGGGAGCAGTTGGAATTTGCGGCGCTGCTGCATGACATTGGATGGCACATTGGCCACAGCGGACATCACAAGCATTCTTATTATCTGGTAAAAAATGGCGACTTGGAAGGATTCTCTCCGCTGGAACTGGAGATGATCGCCAATGTGGCGCGCTACCATCGCCGCAGCATGCCCAAGAAAAGCCACGCCGCCTACATGAGCCTGGCCCCCGCGGAACGCAACGTGGTGGACCGCATGGCCGCCCTGTTGCGCATCGCCGACGGCCTGGACCGCGGCCACTACGGGAACGTGCAAAATATAAAAGTGCGGGTGCGCAAGGGGAACGTGGCGTTTGTTTTGGAAACCAAGGCGGACCCGGAACTGGAACTGTGGGCCGCGCGGCACAAGACGGACCTGTTCGAAGCAGTCTTCAAGCGCACCGCCAGTTTCACCGCGCGGCCAGCGAAGGCGTGATGCGGCAATTGCCCCGACTTTCATTGCCGCGCGACGCGGGGCAAGTTTTTCATTGGCAAATGCGGTGGCCGGAATGGTATACTCCACTTGTCGCTAGCGAAAGGGTCTGATTGCATGACGTACAAAGGTCACATCCAAGATGGCGCCGTGGTTTTTGAGGGGCCGGTGTGTCTGCCGGAGGGCGCTAAGGTTGAGGTGGCAATTCGCGAAGATGACACGGCTCCAATTCCGCAAACAATGGCCGAACGCTTTGCCGACCTTATAAGTTCGGACAACGATCTGCCGCCTGACGCCGCCGGCAGCAAGAGGCGCTACCTATACGGACACGCCGGCTAATGGCTGCGGTTTTCGTTGATACATGCTTTTATATTGCCATGCTGCGCCGCGTTGACGGGCTTCACGCCCGGTGCATCGCGTTCGACCGGGAATACCGGGGGTCATTCGTAACCAGCGAATTTATATTGATTGAGGTCGGTAATTGGCTGGCGCAAACGTCGCAGCGGAAAATAGTTGCCGAGTTTATTGGGCGCCTGCGCACCGATCCGCGAACCACCGTCTTGGACGCGACTCCGGCCCGCATATCCCATGGTCTTGCGCTTTACGCCGAGCGGCCTGATAAACAATGGTCGCTTACGGATTGCATATCGTTCCGGTTGATGCAAGACCATGCGATCTCCGATGCGCTGACTTCCGACCACCATTTCACGCAGGCTGGATTTAACGCAATCCTGGCAGACCCTGATGGATGTTGATGGCGCCACACATGTGGCGTATGAGTCGCGGACGCCGGCTCACGGTTGCGTTACACGACCACCCCGGGCAAAAGGCAAGTTCAACAACCTCGACGGGTTTTCTCACACTCAGCAGGTCTCCGGCAGGAGAGGGAAGTCCCTTTCGTCGCTCGCTCGGCTGACTGCGCAGTCGCCGCGCCCGCCCATCGCCGCCAAGGCGCGCTGCCGCTACAATGACCGCTGATTAACTGTTGCCAGGAGCATGCGTTATGTCTGAATCACACTCGGTTAAACGTCCCATCATGTTGATCGTGCGCGACGGCTGGGGCGAAAATCCGCATCCGGAAATGAACCGCTACAATGCCGTGCATCTGGCCAAACATCCGGTGGACGACCGTTTAATGCGGGAATATCCCAACGGTTTAATTCACACCAGCGGCGAGGATGTGGGCCTGCCCAAGGGCGTCATGGGCAACAGCGAAGTGGGGCACCAGAATCTGGGCGCCGGCCGCATTGTTGATCAGGAAACCATGCGCATCACGCGGCGCATCCGCGATGGCAGCTTTTTTACCAACGCCGCCCTGACCGGCGCGTTCGCGCACGCCCAAAAAAATAACAGCCATGTCCACATACTGGGTTTATGCTCCGACGGCCGCGTACACAGCGACCAGGAACATGCCTATGCGATTCTGGAAGCTGCGAAGCGTCAAAAGTTTCCCGGCGACCGCGTGTTTTTGCACGCCATTACCGACGGCCGGGATACCGCGCCGCAGTCAGGCGCGCGATTTTTGCAGGAATTGGATAATAAGACGCGGGAGATCGGCGTGGGCCGCATCGCCTCGGTCATCGGCCGTTATTATGCGATGGACCGCGACAACCGCTGGGACCGCGTGGAAAAGGCTTATGACCTGTTTACGCAAGGCAAGGGGGACGCCTTCGCCACCGCCCAGGACGCGGTGAAACATTATTATGAACACCCCACTGAACCCTCGCGCACGGGCGATGAATTTATCACCGCCAGCGTCATTGGCGATGCCCGGCAGGGGCGCATCAGCGCGGGCGATGCGGTCATATTTTTTAATTACCGCGGCGACCGGCCGCGCGAAATCACCAAGGCGTTTATGTATGATGACGCCCAGTTCGCCAAACAGCCCAATGGAGGCTTTAAGCGGCGCACTCGCCCGGAAAATCTTTACTTCGCCACCATGAGCGGCTACGAAGAGGGCCTGCCGGTGCATGTCATGTTTGATAAACCCGAACCCATGAAGAACATATTGGGCATGGGCATCAGCGACCGTCATCTCAAGCAGTTTCGTTCAGCGGAAACCGAAAAATATCCACATGTGACATTCTTTTTTAATGATTACCGGGAGCCGCCATTCGACGGCGAAAGCCGGGAGATGGCGCCAAGCCCCAAGGTTTCCACGTATGACCAGCAGCCGGAAATGAGTGCGCAGCAAATCGCGGACATTGTGTGCGCGCATCTAAAAAAAGGGCAGGAAGACCTTTACATTATTAACTTCGCCAACGGAGATATGGTGGGGCACACCGGAAATCTGCCCGCGGCCATCAAGGCGGTGGAAACGGTGGACGCCTGCGTGGGGCAGGTGCTGGAAGCATTGCGGGCCGCCGGCGGGGCGGCGATTGTCACCGCCGACCATGGAAATTGTGAACAAATGTGGGATCCCATCAACAATTGCCCGCACACCAGCCACACCACTTATGATGTGCGGGCCATTGTGGTGGACGACCGGTACAAGGGAAAACCCTTCCGCCCCGGCGGCCGCCTGGCGGACGTGGCGCCCACCTTGTTAAAAATGATGGGCCTGGCCAAACCGCCCGAAATGACCGGCGAACCGCTGGTGTAGTCGAATACCGACCGGGCCTGGGCCTTGCGTGCCCCCACCACCCCCCGCGCCGCCGTGCTGGCAGCGGCCAGATACCAACATTTCTGATGCAACACGACAATTTTGTCGCCTGCCGTTTACGCCGTTTCGCGCTTCGGTTATCTTGCAGACCCTTTGAGGTAGCAGATGCCCGAAGAGAACCGCCGCGATTCCTATGATCAGTTTGCGCCGTTGGCCCACGCCACGGACGAAACGGAGTTTTACACGCCGTTTCCGCCCGGATACGTGAAGGGTCGCACGAAATTTGTGGCCGTGGTGGGCACGGTGATGAGTGGTTTGGGCAAGGGCATCTTCAGTTCCAGCCTGGCGAAAATTCTGAAAGACAAGGGGCTGCGCGTGGCTCCGATTAAAATGGAAGGGTATCTGAACATTGATTCAGGCACGCTGAACCCCTTCCGCCACGGCGAAGTATTTGTGCTGGACGACGGCATGGAAACCGATATGGATTTAGGCACGTATGAACGCATGCTCAATGAAAATTTGGGCCGGCAGAATTTCACCACCAGCGGCCAAATTTTTACGCGAATTCTGGAACGCGAACGGCACGGCCAATATCTCGGCCGCGATGTGCAGATGATTCCCCATGTCACCGGTGAAGTGAAAAACACGCTGCGCGAACTGGCCGTGAAATCGCAGGCGGATGTGGATATTTTTCGGTTTCCGCTGAAC
>JAJZCU010000036.1 GCA_021828935.1 Planctomycetota bacterium
CGGCATCAACCGGGTCTTCACGCGAAATTAGCGCTTCCTTAACAATCGCGCTTTGGGCATTGGCCCTGTCGGCCATCGTCCCCTGATATTCGTAATTGCGAACTATCCCGCATGTGCCCGCTTTACCGGCCCATCGGACTTTAACGGACGCGCTGGGCCTCGCTGGGGTGATGCGGTGGATGTGTTGGTAGGCGCCATAGGCGGCTTTACATGGACTTTAATCACCTTCTGCGCCGTGAGTTCCCGCCCGGTTAGCGCATCTAAAAACGCAATCCGAAACGTGATTGCGCTATGCGCCGGCGGCTTTTTCCACGGGCAGTTAAAGGCAAACTGGTTGAGGCCCAACATGCCATACCACAGTTTCTTACATTGCATTGGCGTAAACACCCACCGCCCCAGCCGCTGTGAGCCGTGCTTGATCGCAAGGTCGAAGGCTTGAATGGTACATGTGCCGCTGGCCGGCAGCACCAGCCCCGCGCTGCCATAGGTGCGCACAAACACGCGGAAACCGCGCTGGGGGCCGGAAAGATCAAATGCGCTGGCCCGCGTTGATTTTAATATCTTAATGCGGCGCACCGTAAACAATTCTTTCAACCGCTTCGGCGACAGCGTACGCAACGGCGGCGAGCGCCGGCCAAGTTGCGTGTGCAACGTCGAAATTTCGCCCTTGAGACGCTTCACACGGCGTTTAAGTTTATTGTTAGTGGCCTTCAGGCCGTAATTCTGGCGACGCAGTACCAGGTCAACCTTATTTACCTTGGCGCTCGGCGACGCGCAACCGCCCAGCGCCAGAAGCATCACAGCCGCCGCCGGCGCCAGCGCTGTGCGGGCCGACCGCCGCGCCGCCGCGCCGGGCATTTTGCGATTCAGGCGCCCCTCACTGATGCTCGTTAATTTGCCGCTGTTCATGAACCAATCCACCGGCCTCCCGGCCGCGCCTGACGCAACGCGCCAATTTAACCCGGCGAATGGGCCGGCGGGCCTATGTTAATCATTAATTACCAAGCCACGGCGTTATTGGTCCGCCACGTCGGTTTCGCCTTCGGGGGGCGCCAGATCCCCGCCCCTCCCGGCGGCCAGAACCGGCATGCGTTCAAGTTTCTTATCGATCACGCCGTAACGCACCGCCTCATCCGCTTCCAGCCATAAATTGCGATCACAATCTTTATGAATGCGGTCCACGGTCTGCCCCGTGTGCCGGGCCATGATCTCATACATGCGCAGGCGAAGGCGGATCATTTCCTTGGCCTCAATGGAAAGGTCCGTGGCCGTGCCCTGCATCACCCCGCCAATGAGCGGCTGGTGCAGCATGATGCGGCTGTTGGGCAGCGCGAACCGCTTGCCCTTGGTCCCCGAAGCCAGCAACCACGCCCCCATGCTGGCCGCCAGACCGATGCAGGTGGTGGCCACATCGCACCGCAGAAATTGAATGGTATCGTAGATGGCCAGGCCGGCGGTCACCGAACCGCCGGGGCTGTTAATATAAAAATTAATGTCGGTCTTGGAATCTTCATTGGAAAGGAACAACAACTGGGCGATGACCAGGTTGGCCACGTCGTCGTCCACGCCGCCGGCAAGAAAAATAACGCGGTCACGCAACAGTCGCGAAAAAATATCATAGGACCGCTCGCCCCGGCCGCTTTTTTCAACCACAATGGGCACCAAGTTGCCCGTGGGATCGTTGACCATGGCATGGCGAAGTTGGATAGGATCACGAAAAACGGCCATCAACGGCTCCTTGAGAAATTCTCAAATTCATGGACCGCTAAGCGTAGCCGCATAAAACCGATAAGACAACCCACCCTCTGTCAGTCCGCGGCGGCGCGGCGGATGCGGCCACTATTCCCATCCTGCAGTGCGGACGCACCGACCGCGTTGGCGGCGGCGCCGGGCCGTTGTACGATGCCGTCAGAATTGTGTGATTCCCCGCCGGAGAGAAATCATTGGAGGCTTTTTATGCTTAGCCCCGCACAAGTTGCACAGTATCAGGAGAAGGGCTTCTTGAACGCCGGTTTTGCCGTGCCCGCAGGGGAAGTAGATCGCCTGCGCGCCGAACTGGAGCGCGTGCTGCAAAATGCCGGCGGGCCCGGCCCACAACCGGTGCTGTGCCACAACATGTCCAAAAATCCGGCCCAGCCGGTCTGGCAGATTGTGAACATATGGCAGGCCAGCCCGGCGTTCCAAAAGTTACTGGAAAACCCGGTCATCAGTGGCGCCGCCGCCCAGCTTTGCGCCGCCCGCGAATTGCGTATCTGGCATGATCAGATTCAATACAAACCCGCCGGCGTGGGCGGAGTGAACATGTGGCATCAGGATTCGCCCTACTGGGCTGTGCTGCGCGAAAAAGACCAACAAATCACGGCGTGGATTGCGTTGGATGACGTCGACGCATCCAACGGCGCCATGAGCATGGTTCCCGGTTCACACCGCTGGGGCAACCAAATTGCGTTCTTGCACACGCTCAAGGACTTTCAGGCCATGCCGCCGGAATTTCAGGGCCATCCCACACCGGTCGAGTTGTGCCCGGTAAAAATGGGCCACGTTCATTTTCACCACAGCCTTACGTGGCACGGCTCGCAGGCCAATACCAGCGGCCGGCCGCGCCGGGCCATTGCGCTGCACTTTATGAATGAACGCACCACGTACACGGCGCAAGGGGAGCATCCGATGAAACCATTTATACACGTTGCGGAAGGTCAACCCATCATCGGCGAAGCCTTTCCGAAGGTCTGGGAAAACGGCGCCACCGCTGGCACGGCGCAGGGCCAACATGCATCTGCCGACACGCATGCTGCGACTGGCGGCCGATGACACATTTTTTTCCTTGGAAGCATGGCGCAAGCACAAAGGTGACGCCCACAAATTATGTCTCGCCGGCCGGCCTAAAATGCCTCCTAAAGGAGGTCCGCACATGCCATCATCAAACCCCCCCGCCGCGAAGCCGTTCTTTCTTTGCGGAAAACCCGCCACCAGCCCGGACGAAATCGGTATTAACAATCCATTTAATGGAACCGCCTTGGCCACCGTCAGCCGCGCTTCGCCCGAACAGGCCGATCAAGCCGTGGCGGCCATGGTCAATGCTTTCGCTGAAATGCGCCAACGTTCCGCATACGACCGCCAACGAACCTGCGAAGCAGTTCTCAACGGCCTGCGCTTGCGCCAAGCCGAATTTGCCGAATGCATTTGCCGCGAGTCCGGAAAACCTATTAAAACCGCCCGGGCTGAAGTGGACCGTGCCCTGACCACTTTCCGCCTGGCCGTGGAGGAAAGCACCCGCATTGGCGGTGAACTTTTGCCCGTGGATATTGACGCCCGTTCCATTGGGTATCATGCCATGGTCGGCCGGTTCCCCATCGGCCCCTGTTTGTTTATTACGCCATTTAATTTTCCGCTGAATCTGGTGGCCCACAAAGTTGCCCCGGCTTTGGCCTGCGGCTGCCCATTTATTGTCAAACCCTCCGACCGCACGCCCTTAACCGCCCTGCTGTTGGGCGAATTGCTGGCCGAAACGGACCTTCCCCCCGGCGCCTGGCACATCCTGCCCTGCTCCACCGCCGCCACCCAAAAACTTGCCGCCGACCCCCGCATCGCCCTGGTCTCCTTCACCGGCTCAGCCGAAGTTGGCTGGAAAATCCGCCAGGCCGCTTACACCAAAGAAGTGCTGTTGGAACTGGGCAACAACAGTGCGGTGATTGTAGAACCGGACGTTGATCTGGCCGACGCCGCCAAACGCATCGCCGCCGCCGCCTTTTCTTATGCCGGCCAAAGCTGCATTAGCGTGCAGCGGGTCATGATGCACCGCACAATTGAAAAACAATTTACGAAGGAGTTGATCGCGGCAACACATGCATTGAAACTCGGCGACCCCGCTGATGAGCAAACCGATGTGGGGCCCGTGATCGACCAAGCCGCCGCCGACCGCATCCGCGGCTGGATTACCGAGGCTGTGGCCAGCGGCGCCGAAGTTCTGTGCGGCATTGGCGCCCAGCCGGTGCAAAACGCCTCGTACAATCCCACCTTGCTGCCGCCCACCTTGCTGCGCAACGTTCCCACAAGTTCGCCGCTGTTGCGGCAAGAAGCCTTCGGCCCCGTGGCCATTTTGGAATCTTATGATGATTTTGACGAGGCCCTGTCTCGCATCAACGCCGCCGAATTTGGCCTGCAGGCCGGCGTGTTCACCCACGACATTCGCCGGGCGCAGCGGGCATTTGAAACATTGGACATCGGCGGCGTGATTATTAACGATGTCCCCACTCTGCGTATTGACAACATGCCCTACGGCGGCGTCAAAAACTCCGGCCTGGGGCGCGAAGGCGTCCGCTACGCCATCGAACATATGACTTATCGCAAGGTCTGCATCTGGCGGTAATGGTAGTTCATTTAGCTGGCCGCAGAATCACGCCCCCCGCGGCAGCTTGGCGGATGATGGCCGAAAGTTTTTCCACCGAATCATCGCCCGGGCGCGTCAAGCCTTGCTCCCAGCGCGCAACGGCGTGCTGGCTCTTGCCTATACGCCGCGCAAGCTGCGCCTGCGACCATCCTAATGCCTCGCGCACCGTGGCCAAATAGGCGGGACTTGGTCTCGCAGGCGTGTCCATGGTCAAGGCCCGCACACGGTCGAGCAGCCGCACGCCCGCAGGCGTGAATGCGAGTTCTCCGCCCGGGTCCGAAACCGTCATCTCCGCGGGTATATCAATGTATACGGTTCTTCCATTGGTCAAACGCATAGTGTACGGCACGCCGCGATTGGCGCTGGTAGCGTCGCAGTCGCTGTTCCTCTGCCGCTCGCCCGGGTTGGCTTTCTGGGCTACTCTTGTCATGGCTATTCCCAATATATAGTAATAAACACGGTTTCGTCCGCGCCATGGCCTGAATCCAAGGCGCAAACGAGCTCCATTTTCAAGTTTCCGTCGGTGACGCCGCGTACCAACCATCGAGCGCGGCCGAACGCATCCAAACCGTCGGATCGTACGAAGGTAGGCGAGTCCAATACGCTCTGCACATCCGGCCAGAAAATCGCACGCTCGTCCATTCTATGCAAAAAATGTGAAAGTACACGAAAACGTCCAGCCCGTAAGCACCTTTGGATAATTACAATTGCCTGCGCGCTGTTCAATATCGCCTCGCCCTAAAGTATAGCCCAATCATGGTCGTGGCCAAAATTTTATCGTGTCCAACCTACGCGGTGCTGAGAAATGTCGGGCATTTCAAAGTTTGCCGCGAGCTTCCCCAGGAAGCGCGAGGGGCGCCAAAGCCGCGAAATCGTAGCGCCGTTTATGCTATACTACCCGCATGATATCCACCCCAGCCATACGCAGACGCCAACGGCGCAATAAACAAGGAATCGGCATGCCCGGCAACAATGATCACATACTAAACCTTGCGCGCCGTCTGCGGTCGCAGGTGCATGCCCCCGTTATCGGCGGAATCGCGGTGTACCTGCACGGCGTGGGCCGCTCCACCGTGGACCTTGATTTTTACGCCGTTGACCGCCGCGTCACCGCCGACGAATTGGAGGCCGCCGGGGCCAAGTGGGACACTGCCCGCCGCGAACATGTGCTTGACGGCGTGCCGATACACACCATCACGCCTGAAGATTCCGGCGTGGTCATCGGTCGCACGTCGACGATAGACGGCGTGCTCGTGGTCACGCTCAAGGACCTTATTGCCATTAAGTTGTTAAGCGGTTTGAATAATAGGGGCCGCAGCCGCGATTTGGGGGATGTGGAAGATTTAATTCGTTCCGTGCCCTTGGATAAACGTTTCGCAGCCAAGCTGCCGCCAAGTCTGCGGAAAGAATTCAAAACAGTCGTGGACGCCGTGCGTGCGGGGGAAGGAAACCTGCCGCCCGGCCGGCGGTTTTAGAACCCGCCGGCGCGGCGCCAGGTCGCCGTGCAAACCCCGAACGCATTGCCAATATATTCCGCGCACGGTTCACAGTCGCGGCGGCGCCGGAGCCGGTTCACAAACGGCCGACGATCGCGGGCGCAGGCCAAACCCCGGCCAGGGCCGGGGCTATATAGCCGCCGGCTTGCCGGTGGTTGCGTTTTCAGCCGGGAAACACGCCTGCAATTTCTTACTGCTTTTCCCCTTCCAATTCCTTTAATCGCCGTTCCAACGCCGTGGGCAGCGCCTGCTTCTGCGGCGATAGATCGGCCAGGCGCTCCTGCGCTTCCGTGCGCGGTCGCTCGGGGGCTTTGTAGCGTTCGCTCTCCAGCGATTTGGCCGCACGGTCTTCCTCCGCCATGGCGGTAAAGGCCTCGTTGGCCGTCAGGGCGGTTTCGTCAATTTGTTCTTCGGTTACGCCGCGCTTATTGGCGGCTTCCAATTCCATGAGCTTGGCTTCCACCAGGCCAACCTTGGCCAAATTGCTGACAATAATATCTTCCCGCCCGCGCAGGCGGTCCACCTGTTCAAACGTGGAGGCAATTTCCGTTTCCACAATGCGCCGGGTGCTGCCGCCGGCGGCGTCGTATTCTTTCTTAAGCTTTAATGCGCGGTTTTCCAGCGTGGAAATTTCAGCCTTGAGTTGCTGCAATTGTTCATAATTGTCCGCCTTGGCGCGGGCCACGCTTTCCTTGAACACCGCGGCTTTTTTTGCTTCAGACTGTTTGATGCCCAGCATCACCGCGAATTTGGCCATTGCCGACTGCATTGATCGCGAATTTTCTTCCATCACTTAATCCTCAAATGTTTTTACGCATGCCCGCGCCCCTGGGTCAGCATGGCCCAGAGATACGCCGCCGCAATGGACGCCACCAGCGTACCGATTTGTCCCCGCACACCCAAGCCCCACCCATGCATCCATGCGGCCAGCACGTTGGGCACTATGAACAAGCTCAGGCCCACCGTCAGGCGCCAGGGCGGCGGGCGCCGTTTCCGGGACGCACGCCACGGCGCGGCAGCCGCAGGTCTGCTGATCCATAGTTTATCGCCGTCGCGCTCAATGCGGTAGCCGTGGGATTGCTCCATGGCTACAAACGCCCGCACGACTTCAACGCGGGAATAACCCAGCGTGCGTTCGACCAGCTCCGGCGCCACCTTGCCAGCCGACGGCAAATGGTAGTCCACCACGGCCCTTATTGCGGCCGCTCTGGCCCCTTGTGTTTCGGGACGCAAATGGTCTAAAAATTCGCGCGAAACCGACGGGGCGCCCTGGCTGGGCGGCGCGATGATATCCCATGAACCAACGCCGTTGTGTTGGGCTCCCTGGCCATCGTGCGGCGCCGCGCACAGGGCCAGAAAACCGGCGCCCGCCAGATGCGCCCCTTCAATTTGCCAACCCACGGGCGTGCCTAAAACCATGAAAACGAACCGCGCCCGGTCGCCGCGGGATTCCCTCCAGCGCGCGTAATTGGTTGTCAGCGCATCAAGCGTCTTGCTGCCGGCCCCGGCCACCGCGGCCCGGCCCGGCGCCGCCACATGCACCGGCGTGACAAACGCCACCACCACATCAACCACGCCCGTAAGCGAACGCAAGCGGTACACCCGTATTTTATTCACTGTACGCAGCGACTCCAACCACGCCTGCGGCCGGATAACGTCTCCCGGCGCCCCAGCCTGTTCCTCGCCGGCGATTGCCGTGATTAATCCATCGGAAAAGTCAGACGCTTCCGTATCCGGCAGCAACTCAACGCGCCCCACCCGCGGCTGCCACGGCAGCAGGCCGGACCAGAATGGGCGACCGTTCACGGGAAACAACTGCCCGCGCATGCCGTGGCGCGGGTCCGCAATGTTCACGTCCATGGCGGCCAAAAATTCCGTCATGTGGGCGTGCGCCCGCGCCAATTGCGCTTGAAATGAAGCCTCGTGCGCCGCCGACTCAAACCAAATTTGCGACCGTGTTTCCGGACGCCAGGTAAAATCCGATGCGGCAAATGCGCTGCGGTTGGCCGGATTATCTTCCATCATTTCCTGTGGCGCCGCGGGATTGGCCAAAATGCGTGTGCCGGCCTTAAGCCCCCGGCCCTGCGTATCGCGCGCATCATGTTGCAAAATACGGAAATACGCCGAAAACGGGTCCGCCGTGGAAATTGGCTGGGCCGCGGGGGCGGCGGGTGGCGCATCAGTAAGCATGGGTCGGTCCATTGTTTCCAGCCATCAGGGCGCGGCATGGTAAGTTATCGCTTCATGACGACCGCGTCGTCGCAACCACGCCGCTTCGCCACCGAAAGGGCCTGTCCAAAAATCAGCGCATGTGGCAGCCCAACATTATATCCAACTCGCGTGAGCATGGCCGTTTGCCATTTCGACAGGCAGCCGGCGCAGCGGACGTATTAAAAAAAACGCTGAGGCGCCCAACGCGCTGAGACGGAGGGGAGGAAACCGGCGGGGCGTGAAGATCGTTGAGACGCACGGGCGCCGCGAGAAAACATTTTTTCGAATTCTTACACCGAAAATTACGTAGCCGATGATGGGCTTGGCTTGATGCCTCTCGCCCATTTTCTAGACGCCGCCCATCCCGTTCGTTCGTGCTCAGCGTTCTCCGCACCTCGGCGTTTTATTTATTCGTCCGGGCAGCCCGATACCGCCGGGAAACACCCTCGCGGATATTTAATTGCCCGCTCCGGCTACCGCAATTCCTGCCGCCGTATGAGCCGCTGATACCGCGCCAGGGCCATCAGCGGAAAATAAATCCGATACAGGTGATATTTCAAATAAAATACCCGTGGGAAGCCCGTGCCCGTGAACCATGGCTCGTCCCAATCCCCTTCCTCGTTCTGCGTTTCCATCAGGTAGTGCATCGCGCGGCGCACGGCGGGGTCGTTCGCTCCGGCGGCGGCCATTAAGCCCATGGCGCCCCAGGCCGTTTGTGATGGCGTGCTGGGCCCGCGCCCTTTTAATGTTGGATTATCATACGACGCACAAGATTCGCCCCAACTGCCATCCGCTTTTTGGCAGGACCGCAGCCAATCCGCGGCCCGCCGCACATAACGATGGTCCATGCGTTCATGCACCGACCGCAGGCCGGTAAGTACCTGCCACGTGCCATAGATATAATTCACGCCCCAGCGGCCAAACCAGCAGCCCTCTTTTTCCTGCGTTTCCTTCAGGAAATCAATGGCTTTCCGCACCGCAGGATGCGCCACCGTCAGGCCCACATGGCCCAGGCATTCCAGCGTGCGGCCGGCGATGTCGGGGCATGAAGGGTCTTGTATGGCGTTGTGATCAGCAAACGGAACATGTTCTAAAATTGGCCGGCTGCGCGTGCGGTCAAAGGCCGCCCAGCCGCCATCGTCATTTTGCATGGCCAACAGCCATTGCGTGCCGCGCTTCACCGCCGCATCCGCCGCTTTGCCACCGCAGCGTTTCAGCGCCATGACCACCATGGCCGTGTCGTCCACGTCGGGGTAATGGCAGTTGGAAAATTCAAAAAACCAGCCGCTGGGTTCAACATCCGGACAGTTCTTGGTCCAGTCGCTGCCAGAACGGCATTCTTTATTTAACAGCCATGCGGTGGTCTTCTGGGCCACCGGGTCTTCGGGCTGCAAGCCCGTCTCAGCCAGCGCATGCAGCGCAATGCCGGTGTCCCACACCGGGGAAAAGCACGGCTGAATGCGGATCGCATCGCCTTCTTCAATAAACAGGGCACGCAGGTCGCGGTGCGCCTTGACCACCACGGGATGATTATCCGCATATCCCAAAATGCGCAGCACAATGAGAATGTAGACCATCGGCGGAAAGATGGCGCCCAGGCCTTCTGAGCCTTCCATGTGTTCCAACAACCATCGTTCCGCTTCGCGAATCGCCCGTGGACGCAGCGGCGTTACCGCCGTTTTTTCATAACGTTTTAACGAAAGGTCCAACAGCAGAAACATTTCGCGCCAACTCCGCGGCATGCTCTTCAGCCTGCTCACAGAACTGTTGGCCACCTGCTGGTCTGTGAACAATTCGCCAATACCCTGATGGGCCCGCAGTTGCCGCACCGGCCGATATGCGCTGACAATGGCCAGCGGCAAAATCATGGTGCGGCTCCAGGCGGAAACCGCGTACAGATTGAAGTACATCCATCGGGGCAGCAGCACTATTTCCGGCGGAATACTTGGACACGCGTCGTACGACACCTGCCCCAGGGCCGCCAGGAAGAATTTTGAAAAGCTGTTGCAGTTCTCCGCCCCGCCGAGTTCCGCCACCACGCGCCGGGCCGCGCGCATGTGGCTGGCATCCACATCGTCACCCATGAGCTTCAGGGCGAAGTATCCCTTGACCGTGCCGGAAAGGTCGCTGGCGCCGCCGGGGTAGAGGTTCCAGCCGCCGTCGACCTGTTGCAGCCGCCGGAGGTAATTGGCAATTTTTGGCAATTGCGGATCATCTTCCTGCTGCAAAATGAATTTCAGCAGGATGTATTCTGATTCCAGAATGCTGTCGCCCTGCAGCTCCCCCACCCAGTAGCCATCGGGCTTGTGCAAAGCCAGCAGGGCGTTTTGGGCGTCCGCCAACGATTGTTCAATGGATAACTGCCGATTGTGATCGGCTCGGCGGAGG
>JAJZCU010000037.1:0-2684 GCA_021828935.1 Planctomycetota bacterium
CTGCGAATCGCGGTTCGTCAAGGTCAAACAGGCAGATGCGGCCCAGGCCGGGAAGGTAGGTGCCGACGGCAACCAAAATGATAAGGAGAATGTCTTCCAATGAGTACCAGCGGCCCGGCGGTCGCTGGCGCACGGGCGGGGCGTCTTGCTCCAGCAGATTGTTGGGTTGACGTAGACTCATTGCCGCCAATATAAAGGCGTTGCGCCCAACGGCAAAGCGCCCGTGGGCCGGGCATTTTTTTTCTGCGTTGTCAGACGGCAATTTTGCCCGTGCGCGCCCGGGCCCGAAGGTGCGCCGGTGGTTGTTTCAGCCTTCCGCGCGGCGCGGCCGGGGCGCCGACCTCGCCGGTTTGTCCGCCCTCCAAGCATGGAATAATTTATTATGTCAAGGCTCCCGCCGGATACGTCAGAGCTAATTCCAGCGCCGCCCGCGGCGCCCGTTTCCCAGCCCGTTTCGGCGCCCGGCCCGGCGCCGGTTGTGAACGCCATCCCAGCATTGTGGTACGCTCCGCCGCCGCAACATTTTGACACGCACTGGCCGCGCTGGGCCAAATATCTGTTCGCCTTCGCGGCGCTGATTTTGGCCTACCTGTTTCTGGACCGACCGGCCACGCTGTGGGCCCTTTCAAGACCCATTGTGCTGCATGGCGGCCTGAAATTTGAATTTATTATGTTAATGCAATACGGGCAATGGTTCTGTTCCGTGCTGGTGATTATTGCCGTGGCCTTGATGGACCGCCACGGCCGACGGAAGGCCATCGCCATCGCCCTGGGCTGCATTTGCACTGTTTTATTGACTTATCTTCTAAAGGGTATGATTGGCCGCACCAGGCCCTACGTGTTTAAGAACGGCACATGGAAGTTCATGGGTCCGGCGTATGGCTTCACCAGCGCTGCGTACCAAAGCTTCCCCAGCGCCCACACCACCGGGGCCTTCGCCCTTTCCGCGGGCCTGGCATGGTTCTACCCCAATGCACGGGCACTTTTCTACGCCTTGGCTCTGCATGTGGCATTTCAGCGGGTGTTGCGTCTGGCCCATTTTGCGTCAGACACCATCGCGGGAATGATCCTGGCCGTCACCATGGTGCGCAGCGTGTTGTGGTGCAACCTGCCGGGAAAGTTCATCGCCGCGTTGCCGGTGGAGTGGCAGCAGTGGATATTTACCGACAACCGCACGGCGGCGGATTACCGGGCGGCGGAGCAGTTTCACAGAGAATGAACGCGGAAACCGACGGTATCCACAGATCATCAGATCATCCCGGCGACGCGCAGCGTTCGCCATAAAGCCGCGACCGCGGGTCGCGCCCGTCCCGGCGCCGCGCAGCGTTCGCCCATAAAGCCGCGACCGCGGGTCGCGCCCGTCCAGCCGCAGGCGCAGGTGACGCACGATTTTTATTACGGCGACGACGAATTAAACCGCGGATGACGCGGATGAACGCGGATGCGTTGGGGAAACGCGGAAGGATTGTTGAACGGCCAACCGCGGGGGGCCCATACATATAGCCCCCGGCTTGCCGGGGGTGGGTCCTGGGATGGCGTCTCTTGATAAATAATAATAACGCGGACCACCGGCCAAAACCGCAGCCCAAATGGGCGGCTGGTAGCAGGCCGGCGTGAGGCCGTAACGCAATGCCGGGATTGCGATGGCGCGTTAATAACAAGAGGCCACGCGGGCGGACTGAATCGTGCCACAACGACGACGACGAATCAAACCGCGGATGACGCGGATGAACGCGGATACGTCCGGGACCGCAGCATAGGCGCGAAAAGAAAATAAGATTTTGGCTGCGGCTGCGGATTAGGCTTTTCATCGGCCCAACGTGGCGCTGCCGCGTTGGCGGCGGGGTCCGGAGAGACTGTGCAAGCCTAAAAATCGCGGGGAACGTGTAGTCGCCAATCTTCGACGTATCGCATGTCGCGCCCGGCGTGGGACAGGTAAAAATCAAATTCCATGGGAAAGCGGCGCAGCAGATCAAGCTGGCCGGTTTTGTAGCCCGCACGCTCCAGGTAGAATCCAATAACTTGGTGGTACGGGTAGATGTAACGAAGCTTCTGGAGCGTAGCCGCAAGCACGTTAATGGAGGCGTTTTCCCGCGCCAGTTCGTAGGCCTTGGCCACCTCGCCGATTCCGCCGGAATAGACTGGGCGCACCGCAATATCAATGAGGGTGCGTTCGAGATTTGTGAAGCGCAGGCGCCCAAGCACGCCGCCCGCGCCAATGACGGTTTGTTCAATGACCGCGTATGCGCCAGTGTTCTTGCCACTGTTGATGCATACGCGAAAAGCATCCGTCTGAGCAACGTTCTTGGACACGCGTACCGGGCGCCGCATGGCAATACCTGATGCTGCCGGGTTTAAACGCCGTTTCGGCCCAGTCAATCGGCGGCGTGTCGGGCCTATCTCCACCGCCGCAGCGCCGCCTTCGCCGCGTGGTAGCCACACATGCCGTGGACGCCGCCGCCGGGCGGGGTGGATGCGGAGCACAGGTACGTGCCCTTCAGCGACGTGGCATATGGCGAAGGGAACAGTGTGGGGCGGAAGATCGTTTGTCGCATGGTTTGGGCGCCGCCGTTGATGTCCCCGCCGACAATGTTTGGGTTATGGGCTTCCATGATCTCGCAGTTCATGGCGTTGCGTGCCAAAATGATGTCGCGGAAACCGGGGGCAAAACGCTCCACCTGATC